>JBAGRR010000001.1:2100000-2180000 GCA_036924835.1 Nitrobacteraceae bacterium AZCC 1564 | reverse complement strand
CCTTGCGGGCGAATGGCGACGAGGGGGAAAATGTGAGTTTCATATCCGTCTTTCGGAGAATCGAGAGAAAGAAGAACGGCTCCAGCTAGACGCCTGAAGCCGTTAAGACACATCAGGCGGCGATGACTTCCTGCCGCTGCGCGCCAAGGCCTTCGATGCCCAGCGTGACGATATCGCCGACATTGAGGAATTTCGGCGGCTTCATGCCAAGGCCGACGCCGGGAGGCGTGCCCGTGGTGATGATGTCGCCGGGCAGCAACGTGGTCATGCCGGAAAGGTACGAGACAATCTTCGGCACGTTGAAGATCATCGTCTCGGTCGATCCGGTCTGACAGCGCTGTCCGTTGACGTCGAGCCACATGCCGAGTTTGTGCGGATTAGGAATTTCATCGGCCGTCACAAGCCATGGGCCAACCGGTCCGAAGGTGTCGTGCGATTTGCCCTTCGTCCACTGGCCGCCGCGCTCGATCTGGAAGAGGCGCTCCGACACGTCGTTGCAAATGGCATAACCGGCAACATGTTTCATCGCGTCTGCCTCGCTAACATACTTGGCGCGCGTGCCGATGATGATGGCAAGCTCCACTTCCCAGTCGAGTTTTGTTGAGCCGCGGGGCTTTTCAATCGCGTCGTTGGGGCCGCAGATGCAGGTATTGGCCTTCATGAAAACCACCGGCTCGGACGGGATCGGCATGCCGGATTCGGCGGCGTGGTCGGCATAGTTCAGGCCGATTGCGAGAAACTTCGAAAAGCCGGCCACGGGTGCGCCATATCGCGGTGAGCTGTCCACGAGCGGCAGCGAGGCGGGATCGAGCGCAGCCAGTTTGGCCAGTGCGGGAGGGGACAGTACGTCTCCCGTGATGTCTTTCACGTGGGCCGACAGATCACGGATGCGCCCTGAATTGTCGAGCAATCCGGGCTTTTCCTCGCCGACAGCACCGTAACGAACCAACTTCATAAGAGATCCTCTCCTTGCTTTATTGTTGCGTGTTTCATGCGGGATGGCGCGAAGGAATTCAACTGCAGAACGCTATTTGTGCAGCGCGCTCGTTTGGAATGTCATCGCGTTATGTGACCATTTTGAAGGCATCGCCGTCACGCACGATCCGTCCGGGATCGAAATGCCCGCCGAAAACCAGTGTTGGGGTGTCTGCGAAGCGCGCGAACAACTCCCGACGGGTTTTTGCGGACTGAACAGGGTCGTAATCGGCTGTAGACGACCACTCCAAGCGGGCCATTTGGCAGGGATGATGCGCAACATCACCGGTCAGGAGGGCCTCCTCGCCTTCGGAGCGGATAAGGACGCTCATATGTCCGGGGCTGTGGCCGGGTGTCGGGATCAAGGACATTTCATCGCTGATGCGCTCGTTGCTGGCGACGAGATCGGCCAGACCTCGCGTCATGATCGGCTGGACTGAGTCCTCGAACACGGCCTGGTGTTCGTCTCTATTTTGGCTGTGCGTTGCCCAGTAGTCGTACTCGTCCTTGCCGAAGATGTAGCGCGCGTCGGGAAAGGTCGGCACCCATTGGCCGTCTACGAGCTTGGTATTCCAGCCCACGTGATCGACATGAAGATGCGTGCATAGCACGGTGTCGATGGATTCAGCCGGAGTGCCTGCTGCAGCGAGATCACTGAGGAACGGCTTGTCGAGATCATTCCAGACCGGCACCGAACGGCCCTTCTTATTGTTGCCGATGCACGTATCGACGATGATCTTGCGCGTCGGCGTCTCCACGATCCATGACTGGACGTTGAGCTTGAGACGGCCCTCAGGTGAGGCGTAGGTCGAAACCAGCCACGGCAGCTTTTGAATTTCTTCAATGGTGGCTTGCGGAAGAATGAAACGCGTCCCCCCGGTTGCGGCAATTTCGACGATTTTTGTGAGTTTGACCCGGCCAACGGTCCAAGACATCAAGCCTCCTCCCGATCGTTTTTCTCGTCTTTTGTTTCAGAATGCAGATTTCCCGTGGCTAGTGTCCCGGTTCTAACGTTCGCATCACTTTGCAGCACTCTCGTTTGCGAACGTTAGAACCAGAAGGGACACTAGAGTCCCGATTTCGAAGTTCGCATCATGCGGCTGCTCGTTCGTCTGCGAACTTCGGAATCGAAGGACTCTAGCAAGTTATTGTTCTAGTGTGGCTTTGGTTCAGAAGTCCGCATTCCGGACTTGCTGCACCAGCGATGCGGACTTCTGAACCGCCACACTAGCAAGTTGATGAAACTAGTGCGCTTTTGGATTTAACGTTCGTAATGAAGGACACGCTGCAATGCTGATACGAACGTCAAATCCAGCGCACTAGCGCAACGATCACCGGCATGGATCATCATTGCGCGATGCGCGTTGTTTTTTGGTCTTTCGACGAACGGAGTTGAAATATGCCGGAACTCTCGATCTCCACGGACAAAGTGGAATATCTTATCGTCAAAGCGCGCGAATTCGATGTGAAAGAAACGCTCGTTGATCCGGATGCCGGATCGAACGGCGCAGATGACGACATGATCGATACACTCGAGGATGATGGCCGTGATCCTGTCGTTCGTGAGATTTCGGGCTTCATCAATACGCTCAGCGACGATGAGCAGATTGATCTCGTCACCCTCGTTCGCCTCGGTCGCGGTGACGGTACGGTCGAGGATTGGAATGAACTGCGGGCTGAGGCTGCGCGCGATCACAACAGCAGGACTGCGCAGTATCTCCTCGGCGAGCCACTCCTTGGCGATTTGCTTGCGGAAGGGCTCGACGAATTTGGTCTGCCTTATGAAGGGGATCGGACAACGCCTCTTCACTAGTGTGGTGGTTCAGAAGTTTGCCTTTACCAGTGTTCGCTTGAATCCAAAGTCCGCTACGGAGCGCGCTGCACGATGAGGCGGGACACGAGGGCCTTTACATCGTGCCGGGGTAGGCGCCGCCATCGAGCAGAATGTTCTGCCCGGTGATGAAGCCGGCCTTGGCACCGCATAGGAAGGCGCATGCAAGGCCGAACTCTTCCGGATCGCCGAAGCGGCCGGCGGGATTGGCCTTCATGCGCTGCTTCAGGATTTCGTCCGGCGAAACGCCCTGCGCCTTTGCCGCCGCTTCCAGCATCGGGCCGCGCACGCGGTCGGTATCGAACGGACCCGGCAGCAGGCCGTTGATGGTCACGTTGTTGATCACGGTCTTGCGTGCGAGGCCCGCGACGAAGCCGGTGAGGCCGCTGCGCGCACCATTGGACAATCCGAGGATGTCGATCGGCGCCTTCACGGCTGCCGAGGTGATGTTGACGATGCGGCCGAACTTGCGGGCCATCATCCCGTCCACTGTTGCTTTGATCAGCTCGATCGGCGTCAGCATGTTGGCGTCGATGGCCTTGATCCAAGCGTCGCGATCCCAGTCACGGAAATCTCCCGGCGGAGGGCCACCGGCATTGTTGACCAGAATGTCCGGATCAGGACAGGCCTTCAGCGCGGCCTCGCGGCCAGCCGGGGTGGTGATGTCGCCGACGACTTCGGTCACGGTGACGTTTGGGTTTGTCTTGCGGATGTCGGCGGCGGTCTTGGCCAGCGCCTCGGCGCCGCGTGCGGTGATCGTCACATGCACGCCTTCGTTAGCCAGCGCGATGGCGCAGGCACGTCCAAGACCCTTGCTCGCTGCGCACACGATGGCGCGTCGTCCTGAAATTCCGAGATCCACGCTTTTCACTCCCTTTTTGATCTGGTGTTATGTCAATGATCGGATGATTGCGGAGTTACCATATGGCATTGAAAGCGATCAAGAAATGCGGGCGCGTCATGCCAGATCTGAGGCTTGTGACCGCGGCTAGTGGTCCGATTCTAACGCTCGGATCCCGTCTCGGCGGGCACTCTTGCGAACGTTAGAATCGAAAGACCACTAGCAAATATGGGGTTCTAGTGGAGCTTTGGGATTTGACGTTCGCATCACGAATTCGCAGCAGGCAGGATAGCGAGCGTCAAATCCGCTCCACTAGGCCGTGTCACAAAATTATGAAAAAGAATGGCCTCAGGCCCTTTCCAAAGCGCGGTGTGGTTGATACATACGCCTCGCACCGAGCGATCTGCATTGCAGATCTCGGGAGTTTTCTCTGGACCCTCCGGATAGGACTAATCGACGCCCAAAGCGTTGAGGATTTGTTGTCTGATCAGGATTTAGTTAAAACGTGCAAAGGTTTATCGCGGGGTGGAGCAGCCCGGTAGCTCGTCAGGCTCATAACCTGAAGGTCATAGGTTCAAATCCTATCCCCGCAACCAAATAAGCTACTGATTTGTCAGTCTTATCGAAAGCCGCCCGCCGGGGCGGCTTTCTCTTTGCGGCAAGCAATGCATGATTAGTTGCTCTTTCCGAACGCTGGCTCGTCGGGTTTGTTGAGAACCGTCGCACTTGGCCCATAGCCGGTGATCTGGATCACCGCGCCGTCTTCACGCGTGCCGTCCCAATGCACCTTTCCTGCGGGGTGCATCATATACGCACCGGCTTTCAACGGCACGGCTTTCGCGGGCTCGAAATCATCGCCCGTGCCGGTGTACCAGGTGCCCGAGATCACCACGACATGGCGGTCTTCGGGATGCTTGTGCGGCTTGCTCATGATACCCGGTGGCCACTTGATCCGAATGACATAGATGCCGGGCTTCGATGGATCGCCGTACATCGTTGCGACTTCGACGCCGACGCCAAATGGATTTTTGTATTGCTCTTCGCCCGGCGAAATCCGCACGAAGCCCATTTCATCGGTGGCGGCCAACGCTGTGACATTGGGAAACATCAGCGCGGCGGCGCTGACCGCCGCCGACGCGGCAAGCCTGGCTTTCATGATTTCTCTCCCATTGCTTTTTATGATGATGGGAGGCTAGCCGGGCTGCGTGACGCGAACAATGAAAGACCCATGCGTCTTTCACGTATTGATATACGGCAGTGCCATCACCACGGCAGGCCGCAAAGATCGATCGTGCCTTCGCGCAGCAGCCGGCGAATCCTGAAGACGTAGGGTAGGAATCGATCGCGCCTCACGAATTGTTCGAAGCGCGCCCGTGTCCCTGACTGCTCAGCGTAAAGGTCGCCGTTGAAGGTCTGCCACCCCAGCTTTTCGTAAAATGCGCTGTTGTGCGGCTCGCAGAACAGCATGCCGAAGTCGATCGCACCTTCGTCCTGCATGGTGCGGATCGCAGCGTTAAGCGCGAGCGTCGCGTAGCCGCGGCGACGGTGGTCGGGGTGCGTGATGACGCCGCCGATGCCTCCGATGTTGACCTTGCGGCCGTTCCACGTGCCCGTGCGGCGAACAATCCCAATGTGGCACAAGACGTCGCCTTCGGTTTCGATGAAGACACGCAAGTCCGCATGCGCGAATTGCAGGTGACCCCAGGGCAGCGTTTTGAGGACGTCGGCTGGCCAGACTGTTTCAAACAGAGGCTTGGCGTAAGGCCATGAAGCCGCGCCGGTCGCGATATCGATCTCAATCATGTCGTGGCTCCCCCGCATCGTGCACAGCAGTGTTGTGCTCGGTTGGATGGCCAACAGGTGATTCCGATGCCATGATGAGGGTCATATTTAGGAGATTGTTCCAAATGCGGGCGGCAGAACTCAGCACCTACCAGAAGTGGTCAATTTTAATCGGCGCGTCGGTGATGTTGAGCCTGTCGATGGGTATGCGACAGAGCTTCGGGCTTTTCCAGCCCTCGATCCTGCATGATACCCAGATTACCAGCGCGGATTTCTCGCTCGCCACGGCTATCCAGAACATCGTGTGGGGATTGACGCAGCCGTTCGTCGGTATCTTCGCCGACCGGTACGGTTCGCGTTACGTGATGCTCGGCGGCGTGCTGATCTACGCACTCGGGCTGGTCACGATGATCTTCGCGACGACAGCAGCCACGCTGACATTCGGTATCGGTATTTGCGTGGGCATTGCATTGTCGTGCACGGCTTCGAGCATGAGCATGACGGTGGGCTCGCGCACAGTCGCCGCCGCCAAGCGCAGCGTGACCATGGGCGCGATGTCCGCTGCAGGTTCACTTGGTCTCGTGATTGCTTCACCTCTTGCGCAGACTCTGATTTCCACTGCAGGCTGGAAGATTGCACTGGTCGGCTTCCTTGGCTTAGCGGCCGTGATGCTGCCGGCAGCTTTCAGTGCCGGCAAGGCCGATAAGATCGAGATCGACAAGGCTGACGACCTCAATCAATCGCTCGGCACTGTGGTGCAATCGGCACTCGGTCATTCGGGTTACGTCGTCATGGCGCTCGCATTCTTCGTGTGCGGCTTGCAACTCGTCTTCATCACCACGCATCTGCCGAACTATCTCGCGATCTGCGGCCTCGATCCATCGCTGGGTGCATCGGCGCTGGCGCTGATTGGATTGTTCAATGTGTTCGGATCGTACGTCTTCGGCTGGTTGGGCGGACGCTATCCCAAGCAGTTGCTGTTGGGTGGCATCTACATCGTACGTTCGCTGACGGTAGCGCTCTACTTCACATTCCCTGCGACCCCGACATCGACACTGGTGTTTGCGGCCGTGATGGGCTCCCTCTGGCTTGGTGTGGTACCGCTGGTGAATGGTCTTGTTGCCCAGTTGTTCGGATTGCGCTTCATGGCCACCCTGACAGGCATTGCTTTTCTGAGCCACCAAGTGGGATCGTTCATCGGTGCATGGGGCGCTGGCCTGATCTTCGACCACCTCGGCAGCTATGATGTGGCCTGGAAAGGGGCAGTTATCATCGGGCTGATTGCGGGCTCTTTCCAGATGTTGATGAATACCCGCCCGCCGAAGGCAAAAGAGGAGATCGGGGCGGTCATACCCACCGCGGCCTGACACGTTGCGCGGCCGTCGCCGCCGGTCCATATCTCTGTTTGCCCGGCATGAAACCTTCTATAGTGCCGGGCGTTGACCATTCGTCTCCCATCATTGTGGATGTTTACACATGAGCTTCACACTCCCGAACCTGCCTTACGCTTACGATGCGCTCCAGCCATATATGTCCAAGGAGACGCTCGAATATCATCACGACAAGCATCACCAGGCTTACGTGACTAACGGCAACAATCTGCTGAAAGGCACCGAGTTCGAGGGCAAGTCTCTCGAAGAGATTGTGAAGGGCTCGTTCGGCAAAAATGCCGCGCTCTTCAATAACGCGGGGCAGCACTACAACCACATCCACTTCTGGAGCTGGATGAAGCCGAATGGCGGCGGCGACAAGTTGCCGGGCAAGCTGGCCAAGAAGATCGACGAAGATCTCGGCGGTCTCGAGAAGTTCAAGGCTGACTTCGCTGCAGCAGGCGCCGGCCAGTTCGGTTCGGGTTGGGCATGGCTGTCCGTGAAGAACGGCAAGCTCGAAATTTCGAAGACGCCAAACGGCGAAAACCCGCTGGTGCACGGCGCAACGCCGATCCTCGGTGTCGACGTATGGGAGCACTCCTACTACATCGACTATCGCAACCGTCGTCCCGACTATCTCAAGGCGTTTGTGGATCACCTGATCAACTGGGAATACGTCGAGGAGCTGTTCTCGAAGGCAGTGTAAGAATCTTACCAGCTTCATTCTGGTTTGGGGGCCGCAGCGATGCGGCCCAATTCTTTTGCCGGCGGAGAGGAGAGATTTCTGGGCTGCCACAGACCGCATTTTGCGGCTTTCAAGCCCTCATGAGCCTCTTGTGGAAGGGACGATCGGCCCTTATGTTATAATATAACATAAAGTTCCTTCGCCGTTCCGGCTTCGGTCTTCGCAAAATGGCTCACTCCCATTCACACGCTCATCCCCACGGTCATTCGCATGGCCATGGAGGCCATAGCCACGGCCCCACATCGCCCCATCCGGCCCAGCCGGCTCCGTGGTCGATCCTGCGGATGACGCTCCTGGCCCGTCTCTCGGCCGCCGCCGCGATCAGCGCGGGGCTTTGGGCAATTGTGCTGCTGGCAATGAGGTGACCATGGGCGCTCAGCTGCAATTCCGGGATGTAACGCTCGGGTACGACCGGCATCCGGCCGTACATCATCTGAATGGTGAGGTGGCCCCTGGCGCGCTGGTGGCGGTGGTTGGCCCAAATGGGGCGGGCAAGTCCACGCTGTTTCGCGGCATTGTCGGCATCGTGAAACCGCTGTCCGGCACAATCGGTCTCGGCTCACTCCACGCTCGCGATATTGCCTACCTGCCGCAGACAGCGGACATCGACCGCAGTTTTCCGATCTCCGTGTTCGATCTGGTCGGTACGGGGCTCTGGCGCAGCAAGGGAATATTTGGCGGACTCGGCAAGCACGAACAGAAACAAATCAGAGAAGCGCTCGCCGCTGTCGGGCTGAGCGGCTTTGAGAACCGTGCCATCGGCACGCTGTCGGGCGGGCAGATGCAGCGCATGCTGTTCGCGCGTGTGCTTCTGCAGGATGCGCGCGTCATCGTGCTCGACGAGCCCTTCAATGCCATCGATGCCAAGACGACGGCCGATCTCATTGTGTTGGTGCGGCGCTGGCACAGCGAAAAGCGCACCGTGCTGGCCGCCCTGCACGATATGGAGCTCGTCCGTGCGAATTTCCCGGAGACACTCCTGCTGGCTCGCTCACCGGTGGCGTGGGGGCCGACGTCCGAGGTGCTAACGGCGGATAATCTGGTGTCAGCGCGGCACATGTGTGAGGCTTTCGACGATGCAGCGGCTCCGTGCATCGACGACGCGCATTCGCGGGCAGCGTGAGCTTGCCATGTATGATGCGTTGATTGCGCCGTTCACGGAATTTGAGTTTATGCGCCGGGCACTGGCGGGTGTCATCGCGTTGGCGCTGGGCGGCGCGCCGATCGGCGTCTTCCTGATGTTGCGGCGGATGAGCCTGGTCGGTGATGCGATGGCGCATGCCATTCTGCCGGGCGCGGCCATCGGTTTTCTGCTGTCGGGCCTCAATCTGTTTGCGATGACGTTCGGCGGATTAGTGGCGGGCTTTGCCGTTGCCATTCTTGCCGGTGTTGTTGCGCGGGTGACCGAATTGAAGGAGGACGCGTCGCTGGCAGCGTTCTATCTGGTCTCGCTCGCGCTCGGCGTCACCATCGTGTCCATCAAGGGCACCAATATCGACCTGCTGCATGTCCTGTTCGGCAACATCCTGGCGATGGATGATCAGACACTGCTGGTGATCGCATTCAACGCCACTATCACGCTGCTCGTGCTTGCGGTGATTTATCGGCCGCTGGTGATTGAATGCGTCGATCCGGTGTTTCTGCGCACCGTGAGCCGCGCCGGCGCGCCGGCACATCTCGCGTTTCTCGCGCTCGTCGTCATCAATCTGGTGAATGGCTTTCACGCGCTCGGAACGCTGCTCGCGGTGGGTCTGATGATCCTGCCCGCAGGCATCGCACGGTTCTGGTCGCGCGATATCACCGGCATGATCGGCATCGCCGTCGCGAGCGCAGCACTCTCGGGTTATGCGGGATTGCTGCTGTCGTTCCACACCAAAGTGCCATCCGGCCCTGCGATCATTCTCGTGACCGCGGGGCTCTATGTCGTGTCAGTGCTGTTCGGCAGCGTCAGCGGATTGGTCCGGCAGTTGTTTCCTGGGCGACATCTCGAAGCATGAGGAAGAACGTGATGCAACGCGTGTTGTCACACCTGGTGATCTGCACGGTCGCGATGTTGGCAATGCTATCGCCGCTTCGCGCCCAGGAGCAGATCAATGTTGTCGCGACTTTCTCGATCCTTGGAGATTTCGCAAAGAATGTCGGCGGAGATCGAGTCCATGTGACCACGCTCGTCGGTCCTGACAGCGATACGCACGTCTATACGCCAACGCCCGCCGATGCGAAAAAGATTGCGGACGCGAAGCTCGTGGTCGTCAACGGTCTGGGGCTTGAGGGCTGGCTGCCGCGGCTGGTGAAATCATCAGGCAGCAAAGCGGTGACGGTCGTGGCGACGAAGGGAATTACGCCCCGCAAGATCGATCCAAGCGAGGCGTTGAGTCAGGAGCACGAGCCGGGCTCCGCCGATCCTCACGCATGGCAGTCGGTGCTAAATGCAAGGCTCTATGTCGCCAACATTCGCGATGCACTGGTTGCCGTCGATTCGCCGGGAGCAGATACCTACAAGGCCAATGCGGCAACCTATCTTGATAAGCTCGACGCACTTGATCGCGAGGTCCGTGACTCGATCGTAAAAATCTCCATGGAGCGCCGCAGTGTGATTTCAACCCACGATGCATTTGGGTATTTCGCGGTGGCCTATGGGATCAAATTCATTGCACCACAAAGCGTTTCGACCGAGTCAGAGCCCAGCGCCCGTGATATTGCCTCGATCATCTCGCAGATCAAAAAGCAGAAGATCCCGGCGGTATTTCTCGAGAATGTCACGGACCCCCGGCTGATGCGCCGGATCGCGGCTGAAACCGGGGCCACGATTGGGGGGACGCTGTATTCGGACAGCCTGACCGAGGAAAAGGGGCCGGCCCCCACTTACATTGATATGGTCCGGCACAATATAAAGGCCCTGACCAGCGCGCTTTCGAGCTAAGGCAGGGGCCATCCCGCCGCCGGCGCGCCTTTGAGATGCCTGGAGTTTTCATGTCCGAAGTCGCTTCCAACAAAATCCCTGTGACCGTGCTGACCGGCTATCTCGGCGCCGGCAAGACCACGCTGCTAAATCGCATTTTGTCCGAAAACCACGGCAAGAAATACGCTGTGATTGTCAACGAATTTGGCGAGATCGGCATCGACAATGATCTGATCATCGGTGCGGACGAAGAAGTGTTCGAAATGAACAACGGTTGCGTGTGCTGCACCGTGCGCGGGGACCTGGTGCGCATCATCGACGGTCTGATGAAGCGCAAGGGTAAGTTCGACGCCATCATTCTCGAGACCACCGGCCTCGCTGACCCCGCACCCGTCGCGCAGACGTTCTTCGTGGACGAGGACGTTCGCGACAAGACGGCGCTCGATGCGGTGGTCACCGTCGCCGATGCCAAGTGGCTGAACGATCGGCTGAAGGATGCGCCGGAAGCCAAGAACCAGATCGCGTTCGCGGACGTTATCGTGCTCAACAAGACTGATCTTGTCAGCAAGCCGGAGCTTGCCGAAGTCGAGGCGCGGATTCGCGGCATCAATCCATACGCCAAACTGCATCGGACTGAGCGCTGTCAGGTCAAGCTGACGGATGTGCTGGAGCGTGGCGCGTTCGATCTCGACCGTATTCTGGAAATCGAACCCGAATTCCTGGAGGACGGCGGCCACGACCACGATCATGATCATCATCATCACGATCACGACCATGGGCATCATCACCACGGGCATGATCACGGTCACTCCAATGGTGGCATGAAGCACTATCACGACGAGGACATGCAGTCGTTGTCGTTGCGTACCGATAAACCGCTCGATCCCACGAAGTTCATGCCGTGGCTTCAGGACCTCGTGGCCAGAGACGGGCAGAATATCCTGCGGTCGAAGGGCATCTTGTCATTCAAGGGCGATGATGATCGTTACGTTTTTCAGGGCGTGCATATGATGCTGGAAGGCGATCACCAGCGGAAGTGGAAGGACGGTGAGCCGCGCGAAAGCCGCGTCGTCTTCATCGGCCGGGAATTGCCCGAGGAGGCCATTCGCGAAGGTTTCGAGAAAACCATCGCATCGTAGTTGGCATGCCGAGGTGCGGGCCCTAAAGCATTTCCGGTGTGATTTTTCCTTTTGCTCGTGGCGAGACGTGCCGTGCGTGGCACGTCCTAGGTCATGAGGTCATAGAGTGATCAATGATGTCTTCGAACGATCCTGCGTCCATTGTCTCTGTGACTGACCGCGTGACCAAGATCGCGCTTAGTGCACCTGCAACGGCGGTACATTTCCTCGGCGACGTCGCGGTGTTCGTCGGCGCTGAGGAGAGCGTGTCGCTCGCAAACAAAGAAGGCGAGACGACCTCAGTCACGATTCATGGTGGCGGTATTCTGTGTTCCGCCGCGGATGGCAAGCGCGTGATCGCCGGTGGCGATGACGGCCAGCTGGTTGCCGTCGATGCCAAATCCCAAATCGAGACGCTGGCGACGGACGTCAAGCGCCGCTGGATCGACAATGTCGCCATTCATCCCGATGGCGCGGTCGCCTGGTCGGCCGGCAAGACGGCGTTCGTGCGGGCTCTGAAAGGCGAAGAGAAGTCGCTTGACGTACCGTCCACCGTCGGCGGGCTGGCGTTTGCTCCAAAGGGGCTGCGACTCGGCATTGCGCATTACAACGGCGTGACACTCTGGTTTCCGAACATGAGCGGGAAGCCTGAATTTCTTGAGTGGAAAGGCTCGCACCTCGGGATCACCTTCAGCGCGGACAATCGCTTTCTGGTGACATCGATGCACGAGGCTGCGTTGCATGGCTGGCGGCTGGCCGATTCGCGGCACATGCGCATGACTGGATATCCGTCGCGCGTGCGTTCGATGTCCTGGAGTGTCGGTGGGAAATTCTTGGCGACGTCGGGTTCGGACAGCGTGATCCTGTGGCCTTTCGCGAGCAAGGATGGACCGATGGGCAAGGAGCCGGCGATGCTGGCGCCGCTGCAAGCCAAGGCCACCGTCGTTGCGTGCCATCCCAAGGATGAAATCTTCGCGGTCGGCTATAGCGACGGAACCATCCTGATGGTCCGCATCGAGGATGGTGCGGAAATCCTCGTGCGCAGGAATGGCGGAGAACCGGTCGCCGCACTGTCATGGAATGCGAAGGGGGCGTTGCTTGCTTTTGCAACCGAAGACGGCGACGCTGGCTTGCTTCCGCTGTAGCTAGTGTGGCGGTTCAGAAGTCCGCATCATTCGTGCGGCGAGTCTGAGATGCGGACTTCTGAACCAAAGCCGCACTAGATCAATAATTTGTTAGTGTCCTTCGATTCCGAAGTTCGCAAACGAAGGTGCAGCGGAATAATGCGAACTACGGAATCGGGACACTAGAGTCGGCCTTCGTTTCCTTACGACTTTCCAGACCTTCGATTTTCTCGATACCCTCACCAGTCTGAAGTCTGATCGCTGCTTTCGTGCTCGGCACCCTGATTGGTGCCGAGCGTCAATATCGCCTGCGTACCGCAGGCCTGCGCACCAATGTGCTGGTGGCAGTTAGCGCCGCGGCGTTTGTCGACCTCGCCATGCATCTGGCCGCCGCGGAGGGCGCGGTGCGCGTCATTGCCTATGTGGTCTCCGGCATCGGGTTCCTCGGCGCCGGGGTGATCATGAAAGAAGGGACGAACGTTCGCGGCCTGAATACGGCTGCGACGTTGTGGGGATCGGCGGCGGTCGGCAGTTGCGCCGGTGCGGACATGATCGCGCAGGCTACCGCGCTTACCATAGTTGTGCTCGCGGCCAATACGTTGCTGCGTCCGCTGGTCAATGCAATTAATCGTAGGCCCTTGGATGAACGATCATCGGAGGCAATTTATGAGCTGCTGGTGACAACGAGCACTGGGTCGATGAACGATATACGTGAGTTACTGATCGCAAAGCTTGAGGCAGCAAAATATCCGGTAAGCGACGTCAACGTGCTGGACCGCGCCGATGGCGTTGTGGAAATCATCGCGACCCTTGTCAGCACGGCGGTGGAAGCAAAAGAGCTCGATGTCGTCGTGGCCGATCTCGCGCGCCAGCCCGGCGTTCGCCATGCGACATGGGACGTCAGCACCAAGGACTGATGAACCACGAGTGCGCGTCCGGCAATTCGGTTCCGAAATTTCTTTCACAATCGATTGAGCCGTGGCGCGACACATTCGTCTCGCGTCGGAACTTAGGCACTCGCGCGTCGTTGGCCCTGTCCAGAACGATGGGTGCTGAAATGACTCCGAACGAGACGAGGCGGACAGATCGTAGGGATTTTGTACTTGCGGCCATCATGGTCGCTGGCGGCTTGGTGGTATCCGGAATCTCGCTGATGCAGCTGGCCGCACGCGATCAGCTGCAGTTTGCGCAAACCACACAGCCACCTACAGACAGGCCATCGGTGCCACCTGGCAAGGATAACGGTCCGGCGGATCCGAAGCCGGGTGGCACGCGGCCAACGACACCCCCACCAGAACCCGCGCGTCCTGACGCAGACGCACAGAAGGGCGGTGCAAAGCCAGCGTTGCCGCCTGCTCCGGCAGAGAAGATGGGTGAGCCGGTCAGGAAATAGCGCGAGCGTATCGTCAAAAGAAAAAGGCCAAGCAGATGCTTGGCCTTTCGCGTTTCTTTCCTGCTGATGCCGGTTTACCGGACCAGGATATTCCGGAACTGCCACGGATCGCTGGTGTCGATATCTTCCGGAAACAGCGTTTGACGATCGGTGAGCGGCGTCCAATCTGTGTAGTAGCCCTTCACCGGTCCGAGGTACGGTAGCTGGATCTGAAGGCAGCGACGGAAATCGATTTCGTCGGCCTCGACGATGCCGGCGTTTGGATTTTCCAGTGCCCAGACCATACCGGCGAGCACTGCAGACGTCACCTGCATGCCGGTGGCGTTCTGATACGGAGCCAGACGACGCGTCTCTTCGATCGAGAGCTGCGATCCATACCAGTAGGCGTTCTTGCCGTGGCCATAGAGCAGCACGCCGAGTTCGTCGACACCGTCCACGATCTCATGCTCGTCGAGGATCATCCATGACGGCTGCATCTTGCCTTCTGCGCCGAACATTTCGTGCAGCGACAGGACCGCGTCATCGGCCGGATGATACGCGTAGTGGCAGGTCGGGCGATACACGACCTTGTCGCCTTCACGCAAAGTGAAGTAGTCGGCGATCGAAATCGACTCGTTGTGGGTGACGAGGAAGCCGTACTGCGGTCCAGGCGTTGGGCACCATGAGCGCACTCGCGTGTTGGCGCCTGGTTGCAGCAGATAGATCGCCGCGCCGCAGCCTTCCTTATGAGTGCGGCCGGTCTCCGGCATCCACTTCTCATGAGTTCCCCAGCCAAGTTCGGCAGGCTGCAGGCCTTCCGAGACAAAGCCTTCAACGGACCATGTGTTGACGAACATATTCCTTGGCTTCGGGTTCTTGGAGCGCTGGGTATCACGTTCGGCGATGTGGATGCCCTTCACACCGGCGGCTTGCGCCAGTTTGCCCCATTCCTCGCGCGTCTTCGGCTCTTTGACGTTGAGCTTGAGGTCGCCGGCAAGGTTGAGCAATGCCTGCTTGACGAACCATGACACCATGCCCGGGTTGGCCCCGCAGGTGGAGACAGCGGTCGTGCCACCAGGGTTCTTGCGCTTAGCGGCGAGAAGCGTCTCGCGCAGCACATAGTTAGAGCGGGCCTCCGGCCCCATGCTCTTGTCGAAGTAAAAGCCTGTCCATGGCTCAACGACGGTGTCGACATAGAGCGCACCGATTTCGCGGCACAGCTCCATAATCGCAACGGAGGAGGTGTCCACCGAGACGTTGACGCAGAAACCTTGGCCGCCGCCTTGGGTCAGGAGGGGTGGCAGCAGTTCGCGATAGTTTTCCTTGGTGACCGCCTGCTTGAGAAACTTCACGCCATGTTTCTTCGCAAGTTCGCCGTCCGCATGCGGGTCGATGATGACGAAGCGCGACTTGTCGAACTCAAAATGCTTTTCGATCAACGGCAGGGTGCCTTTGCCGATCGAGCCGAAACCGATCATGACGATGGGGCCGGTGATTTTCGCGTGGATCTGCGAGGCAGACGGACTCATGGTTTGCGGTCTCCGGGAGTATGGCCGCGGGATTGCGGCGAGAGGCGAGTCTTCGGTGGTCAGGCGCTGCGGCGCTTGGCCGTGACTTCGATTTCGATCTTCATCTCGGGCTTGTAGAGACCGGCGACAGCAAGGAGCGTTGCGGCCGGACGTATCTCTCCGAGATGTTCACCGCACACAGCGAACACGGCATCCGCGTCCTTTGGGTCAGTGATGTAGTAGGTGGCACGCACGATATCGGCCATGGCGAACCCGGCTTCCTTCAATGCGCCTTCGATGGTTTTGAAGCAGTTACGTGTCTGGCTCGTGACATCTTCCGGCAGGGTCATGGTGCTGTAGTCGTAGCCGGTGGTGCCGGACACGAAGACGAAATCGCCGTCCACGACGGCGCGGCTGTATCCTGCTGTCTTCTCGAATGGCGAGCCGGTGGAAATCAGGCGGCGGGACATGTTGTTGACCTCATGAAAAATGAAAAGCGACATTGCGGAGCTTGGTTGAAGCCACGCAATGCCGAGTCTTTGGTGTCAAATCAAGCTGCGTGAGTAACCAGCCGACGGGCTTTTCCGGCGAGCCGCGTACGCGGACGGCGAGCTGCCATGCCGGTGGGAACAATCATGCCCCATGCGTCGTCGAGTGTGCCCGCGCGCAGTTCCAGTCCGAGCAGGCGATCGCGCTCGAACGGGCCAGGCAGCGACAGCTCACCGGTCTTGAGCGGCGAGAAGCCGAAGCGGGCGTAATAAGGCGCGTCGCCGAGGAGGATCACGGCGCCGTGGCCGCGCGCCTTCGCAACGTCAAGCGCATGTTCCATCAGGGCCGCGCCGATGCCGAGGCTGCGGCAGGAGGAATCCACCGCCAGCGGGCCGAGCATTAGCGCAGGGACGCCCCCTGCGCTGACGTGCCACAACCGCACGGTGCCAACCAGCCGGCCCTGGCGCACCACCGACAGGGCAAGGCCTTCGGCGGGCGCGCGTCCATCGCGCAGACGCTGACAGGTGCGCGTATGGCGGTTGGCGCCAAAGCAAGCATCCAGCAGCGCTTCACGCGCAACGACGTCCGAGGCTCGTTCCGCACGGATCGCGAACGGAGCAGCGTCGGTGGTGAGGGCAACGGTGGCCGTCTTCCGAAAAGCAGTCATGGCACGTCAGTCCCCACTCCAGCCGCAGCACGCGGCGGAGTGTTGTCAGCAAAATCGCTTGTGACGGGATGGAAGCCGGCGCGCCGGCTTCCGGTTAGTCGGGTCTCTGAAGGAGCCTCGGGGCAAGCCCGAGAACAAGCCTCAGATGTGGTAGGTCTTCAGCGGCGGGATGCCGTTGAACGCCACTGCCGAGTAGGTCGAGGTATACGCCCCCGTGCCTTCGATCAGCAGCTTGTCGCCGATCTCGAGGGTGACGGGCAGCGGATACGGCACTTTCTCATACAGCACGTCGGCCGAGTCGCAGGTCGGGCCGGCGAGAATGCATGGCGCCATGTCCGCGCCGTCATGCGGCGTGCGGATGGCGTAACGGATTGACTCGTCCATCGTCTCGGCGAGGCCGCCGAACTTGCCGATGTCGAGATAGACCCAGCGATTCTCGTCGTCGTCGCTCTTCTTCGAGATGAGGACGACTTCGGTCTCGATGATGCCTGCGTTGCCGACCATGCCGCGGCCCGGCTCGATGATGGTTTCCGGGATCTGGTTGCCGAAGTGCTTGCGAAGCGCACGGAAGATCGACCGGCCGTACTGCACGACCGGAGGAACATCCTTGAGGTACTTCGTCGGGAAGCCACCGCCCATGTTGACCATGGAGAGGTTGATTCCACGCTCGGCACAGTCACGGAACACCGTCGAGGCCATCGCCAGCGCACGATCCCACGCCTTCACCTTGCGCTGCTGCGAGCCGACGTGGAACGAGATGCCATATGGCTCCAGGCCCAGACGCTTGGCGAGATCGAGGACGTCGACAGCCATTTCCGGATCGCAGCCGAACTTGCGCGACAACGGCCACTCAGCGCCTGCGCAATCGTAGAGAATGCGGCAGAACACCTTCGCACCGGGAGCGACACGGGCGACCTTCTCGACTTCAGCGGCGCAGTCCACCGCGAACAGGCGGATGCCGAGCGCGAAGGCACGCGCGATGTCACGCTCCTTCTTGATCGTGTTGCCGAAGGAGATGCGGTCAGGCGCCGCACCGGCGGCCAGCGCCATTTCGATTTCTGCGACCGTCGCAGTGTCGAAGCACGAACCGAGCGAAGCCAGCAGCGACAGCACTTCGGGCGCAGGATTGGCCTTCACCGCGTAGAACACGCGGGAGTCCGGCAGCGCCTTCGCGAAGGTCTGATAGTTGTCGCGCACGACCTCAAGGTCGACGACGAGGCACGGCTCGGTGTCGAGACCCTGGCTGCGGCGGGCGCGCAGGAATTCTTGGATACGTTCGGTCATGGCACTCTCCCCAAACGGCCCAGCGACGGACCGTCCAAAAATGACGCCGGATATGAGTTCTTGAGCCATGACGCGCGATGGAAGCGCGGCAATAGCCAAAACTCAGATCAGACTGTGCTGCCGTGGATTGGTTGGGAAAGCTCCCGCCCGCACACCTGGCAATGAAGGACAAGCCTCTTCGGTATTCGCGCCGGCTGGTGGAAAGCCGGCAGAGACCAAAAAAGCCCGATCCGTCGTTGCTTTAAGTCGCGTCCCCCGTTGAGAGCGAGGTGCGCCGGTTCGCCTCCGGCTGTCAGTCACGGTTGCAAGGAGGGAAGTCACCTTCAACGGCATCCCTTGAGAGAGATGCTGGCCTCTCGATCCACAGATCGTGAGACCCTCGGTTCTTCGTCCCCTTGGCGGCTGTCCGGCCTCTTGTCCGGATACCTACCGACTGACACACGACCACAGGCACGTGCGAAATTGGGCAAAGCTGCAAATATGAGTTTTGACTCGGTGGCGCAAGACTTTTTTTGCCCACGCGCGAAGATTCTCAACGACGTGAGGGAAAAGTCGCGTGTGCATTAACAGACGTTGAGAAACATGAATGCGCGTTAAGTTTTGACGCGCAAAAATCCGTCAGGCGCGGCGTGTGAAAGGCTCGACACGCCGTGCGCCGCGCACGAAGCCAACCATGATGACGACGCCGATCGCGAACAGCACGACTTGAACGATGTGAGCGCTGGTGTCGCTGAGGCCGAACAGGATCGCGAGAGCCCAGCCGCCGGCGAACGCGGCACCAAACACCTCGGCGCCGATCAGGATGGCGGCGCTGATCACAGTGATGACGCTGGGCCAGGCGATTTTGCGGGCGTTGGCTTCGAGCTTTTGGGCGTTCATGTCTCTAGTGTCCCGGTTCTGACATTCGTATTTGTTTGCGGTTAGCTCGTTTACGAATGTCAGAACCTAAGGGACACTAGCAAAAATATAAAACTAGTGCGGTTTTGGATCTGACGTTCGTATGATGGATCCGCGGTCAATACTGATACGAACGTCAGATCCACCGCGCTAGGATCCAGTTTAAGGCCGCAATCTCTGCGAAATTGGGCGTTCAATCAAGCCCGGATGGGCGCAAAAAAGCCCCACCGGATGGTATAGAAGGAACACCATAAATCGCTGCAAATAAGGCTGCTCATGTCAGACGCGTCTCAATCGGCCCCCGGTACCGCCAACCCGTTATTGTCAGCCTGGCAAACGCCTTTCGAGACGCCGCCTTTTGACCAAATTCTGCCAGAGCACTTTCTCCCGGCGTTCGACCAGGCCTTCGCCGATCACACCGCCGAGATTGAGGCGATCAAGAACAACCCTGCTGAGCCCACCTTCGACAACACGATTGCGGCGCTGGAGCGCTCGGGCAAGCTGCTCTCTAAAGTGTCCGCGGTGTTCTATGACCTCGTTGGGGCGCACTCGAACCCGGAACTGCTAAAAATCGATTCGGAGGTGGCGCTGAAGCAGGCGCGGCACTGGAATCCGATCACGATGGATGCAGAGCTGTTCGCCCGCGTGAGCAAGCTGCGCGATAAAGCGACAATGCTGAAGCTTTCCTCCGAACAGGCGCGGCTGCTGGAGCGGACTTGGACTAATTTCCACCGGGCAGGTGCGGGCCTCGACGAGGCCGCTAAGAAGCGGATGGCTGACATCAACGAACAACTGGCTCAGTTATCCACGACCTTCAGCCATCATCTGCTTGGCGACGAGCAGGACTGGATGATGGAGCTCGGCGAGAATGACCTCGCCGGTCTGCCGGAAAGCTTCGTTGCTGCGGCGAAGGCCGCCGCGGAGGAGCGCGGCATGGCGGGCAAGATGGTGGTGACGCTGTCCCGTTCTTCGGCGGAGCCGTTCCTGAAAGAGTCCGCCCGCCGCGACCTGCGGGAGAAAGTGTTTAGGGCTTTCACCGCGCGTGGCGACAATGGAAATGCCAACGACAACAGCGCCACAATTCTTGACGTGCTCAGGCTGCGTGAGGAACGCGCCAAACTGCTCGGCTACCCGAGTTTCGCCGCCTATCGGCTGGAAGATTCCATGGCCAAGACGCCGGGAGCGGTGCGCGGCCTGCTGGAGCGGGTCTGGAAGCCGGCCCGCGCCCGCGCGATGGCGGATCGTGACGCGCTACAGGAGCTCATCGCCGAGGAGGGTGGCAACTTCAAGCTCGCCGCTTGGGACTGGCGGTACTACGCCGAGAAGCTGCGCCAGCGGCGTGCCAACTTCGACGACACTGCGATCAAGCCGTATCTCGCGCTCGACAACATGATTGCCGCAGCCTTCGATGTTGCGCATCGGCTGTTTGGCCTGACTTTCACCGAACGTAAGGACATTCCGGTCTGGCATCCGGATGTGCGGGTCTGGGAGGTCAAGGACCTCTGGGGCAACCACAAGGCGCTGTTCTACGGCGATTACTTCGCGCGCCCCTCCAAGCGCTCCGGCGCGTGGATGACGTCGCTGCGTGATCAGCAGAAGCTTGACGGTGATATCTACCCGCTCATCATCAACGTGCTGAACTTCTCCAAGGGCGCAAACGGTGAACCCGCGCTGCTGTCGCCGGACGATGCACGCACGTTGTTCCACGAACTCGGGCACGGCCTGCACGGCATGTTGTCGAACGTGATCTATCCGTCGCTGTCAGGCACCAGCGTGTTCACGGACTTCGTGGAGCTGCCGTCGCAACTCTATGAGCACTGGCAGGAGCGGCCCGAGGTGCTGCAGAAATTCGCCCGGCACTACAAAACCGGCGAGCCGCTGCCGGATGATCTGCTCAAGCGCTTCATTGCCGCGCGCAAATTCAACCAGAGCTTCGCGACGGTCGAGTTCGTGTCCTCCGCGCTGGTGGATCTGGAATTTCATTCGCAGCCGGCGGCATCGATTACGGATGTGCGTGCCTTTGAGAAGCGCGAGCTGGACAAGATCGGGATGCCAGCAGAGATCGCCATGCGCCACCGGCCGCAACAGTTCGGTCACATTTTCTCTGGCGATCACTACGCCTCCGGCTATTACAGCTACATGTGGTCCGAAGTGATGGATGCGGACGCATTTGGCGCGTTCGAGGAGGCTGGCGACATCTTCGATCCGGCCGTCGCCAAGCGTCTTCATGATGACATTTATTCGTCTGGCGGATCACGCGATCCTGAAGAGGCCTACATCGCTTTCCGTGGCAGAAAGCCAGAGCCCGATGCGCTGCTGCGCCGTCGCGGTCTGCTCGACGAACCTGAGGCAGCTTGAGATGACCACTGTGCGCCGGCTGATCCAGCTTTTGTTCGTGGTCGCGGCTACGGCATTCGGTGTCGAGGCCGCAAAAGCCCACCCTCACGTCTGGATCACCGCTAAGAGCGAACTGGTCTATGGCCCCGATGGCACCATCACCGGTGTGCGCCATGCATGGACCTTCGACGACATGTTTTCGACCTACGCGCTGCAAGGGATCGAGAGCAAGACAAAGGGGGCTTACACGCGGGAAGAGCTCGCGCCGCTGGCCCAGACCAAATGTCGAGTCACTGAAGGAATACGCTTACTTCACGTTCGCCAAGATCGGGCCCAAAGGCAGTCAGAAGAAAGAGAAGTTCGGCGATCCGGTCGACTACTACCTCGAATACAAGGACGCGGCGCTGACGCTGCATTTCACTCTGCCGTTCAAGACTCCGTTCAAAGCGAACACGCTCGCGGTCGAGGTGTTCGATCCGTCCTATTTCATCGATTTCACGCTGAACGACAAAGACCCGGTCAAGCTCGTCGACGCGCCGGCGAACTGCAAGCTCAGCATCGATCGTCCGACGGATGGCAGCGCGCAGGCGCAGACCATGAACGAGCAAAGCTTCCTGAATGGCGACAACTCGAACTACGGCGCGATGTTCGCCAACAAGATCATGGTGGATTGCCCCTGATGCGTAACTCTCGCTGGACGCCTGCGGGCGTTGCCGCTTTGGGCCTGGCTGTTGTCACCGCGGTATTGCTTGTTGACTGCGTGATGCATGTGGCGTCGGCACAGAATCCGTTCGGTGCGCCGAAAGGTGGAGCGGTCCCGGATTCGCAGGTGGGAGGCATCGTCGGCTGGCTCCTCGCCAAGCAGTCCGAGTTCTACCGCCAGATGTCCTCGACCATTCGCGCGGCAAAGACCGATGGCACCGCAGTTTGGACGCTGCTCGGCATCTCATTCGCCTACGGCATCTTTCACGCCGCCGGTCCCGGTCACGGCAAGGCGGTGATCTCATCCTATCTCGTAGCCAATGAAGAAACCGCGCGCCGCGGAATCGTGCTGTCGTTTGCCTCGGCTCTGATGCAGGCGCTCGTCGCGGTGGCCATTGTCGGCATCGGCGCCTTGCTGCTCAATGCCACGGCGAAGAGCTTGTGTGGTGCAGAGCGTGTCATCGAGATTGTGAGCTATGGCTTGATCGCCGCGTTCGGCGCGCGGCTGGTCTGGACCAAGGGTGGTGGGTTCATCCGGGCACTGCGCTCCTGGCGCGGTACGGCGGTGCCTCAGCTTGTTCCTGCCATGGCACACGCACACGGCCACGATCACGCGCATCATGATCACGATCATGGACATTCGCATGCGTCTGCCCATGCGCGGACCGCTCATGCTGACGACGATCATGCTCATGATCATGGGCATCACCACGGACACGATCACCATCACGGTCATGATGATCCTCACCATCACCACCACCATGGTCACGACCACGCCGGTCATGTTCATGATGAGCATTGCGGCCATTCGCACGGTCCGGAGCCAAGTGAGCTTGCCGGTCCGGGTGGCTGGTCGCGCGGGTTGAGCGCAATCCTCACGGTCGGCATTCGCCCGTGCTCGGGCGCTATTCTGGTTCTGGTGTTTGCGCTGGCGCAGGGCATGTTCTGGGCCGGCGTTGCTGCAACCTTCGTGATGGGGCTTGGAACCGCCATCACGGTTTCCATGATTGCGCTGGTCGCGGTTTCCGCCAAGGGGATAGCGGCGCGGATGGCCGCCGGCCGGGACGGCGGCGGTGCGATTTTCCTGCGCGGGGTTGAGTTCGCTGCCGCGGGACTGGTTCTGCTGTTCGGCGTCGGTCTTTTGCTGGGCTACATTGCCGCGGAACGCACCACCTGCTTCTGATCGCGTGATCGCGCTCGCTTGACATCGGTGTTTCAAAGCGCGATGCCACAGCCATCATGACAACGGTCATTCCACTTGATACGCGACGTCCGGCAACCGAAGCCGCGCAAGGGCGCGTCGGCGTATTGCTGGTCAATCTCGGCACGCCCGATACGGCCGATGCCCAAGGCGTGCGGGTCTATCTGCGCGAGTTTCTGTCGGACCCGCGGGTAATCGAAAATCAGGGGTTGCTCTGGCAGCTGATCCTAAATGGAATCGTCCTCCGCGTTCGTCCCGCGCGTAAGGCGAAGGATTATCTGAAGATCTGGAATACCGAAAAGAACGAATCCCCGCTGAAAACCATCACGCGGGCACAGTCCGACAAGCTCGCCGCATCGATTGCCGACCACAAGCATGTCGTCGTCGATTGGGGCATGCGCTACGGCAACCCGTCGATCAAATCGCGGTTAGAGGCGCTGATGGCGCAGGGCTGCGATCGCATCCTGGTGATGCCGATGTACCCGCAATACTCGGCGTCCACCTCGGCGACGGTGGTGGACAAGGTTGCGACTGCCCTCAAGGAGATGCGGGCACAGCCGACCATGCGCTTCACGCCGCCTTACTATGACGAGCCGACCTATATCGATGCGCTTGCGGTCTCGATCGACAAGCATCTGGCGACGCTGTCATATAAGCCTGACACGATCATTGCGTCGTTTCATGGCATGCCGCAGTCCTATATCGACAAGGGTGATCCCTATCGCGAGCAGTGCGTTGCTACAGTGGAAGCGTTGCGCAAGCGCATGGGCCTGGACGAGAAAGGCCTGATACTGACGTTCCAGTCGCGCTTCGGCTATCAGGAATGGCTACAGCCTTACACGATCAAGACGGTCGAACGGCTTGCCAAGGAAGGCGTGAAACGCATCGTGGTGGTCACCCCGGGATTCGCGGCGGACTGTATCGAGACGCTGGAAGAAATCGTCCAGGAGAATGCGGAAGTCTTCCATAAGGCCGGCGGACAGGAGTTTTCCGCCGTCCCGTGCCTCAATGACAGCGACGAAGGCATCGACATGATCCGCCAATTGGTGCTGCGCGAGCTTCAGGGCTGGGTCTGAGCGAAGCCCTTAGCCGATCGCCCACCGAGATCGTCCTTCCTCCTTCTCGAACCTCTCTACTCCCTCAGCTGACCAAGGACGGAGCGGCGGTCATACGCCCGTGCTAGGATCGCCATGACGAGTCGTACTGCCGTCATGGCTTGCCACCCTTTGGGAGTTGTTCATGTCCGGTTTTGATATTTTCGCTATTGCTTTGGTTCTACTTGTTATCGCGACACTCTTCGCCGGCGTGAAAACGGTCTCACAAGGCTACGACTGGACCATCGAGAGGTTCGGGAAATACACGCGAACGCTGAGGCCGGGCCTCAATATCATTGTCCCATTCTTTGATCGTGTCGGCCGCAAGGTGAACATGATGGAGCAGGTGATCGACATTCCTGAGCAGGAGGTCATCACCAAGGACAACGCGACAGTGACGGTCGACGGCGTCGCATTTTATCAGGTGTTCGATGCCGCGAAGGCGAGTTACGAGGTCTCAAACCTCAATCACGCGATCGTCACGCTGACCATGACCAACATCCGCTCGGTGATGGGATCGATGGATCTCGACCAGGTGCTATCGCACCGTGACGAGATCAACGAGCGCTTGCTGCGCGTGGTCGATGCCGCGGTGTCGCCATGGGGCCTCAAGGTCAACCGCATCGAGATCAAGGATATTGTTCCGCCGGCCGATCTGGTCGAAGCCATGGGCCGGCAGATGAAAGCCGAGCGCGTCAAGCGCGCGGACATCCTTCAGGCCGAAGGCCAGCGGCAGTCGGAAATCCTGCGCGCGGAAGGCGCCAAGCAGGCGCAGATTCTGCAGGCCGAAGGTCGGCGCGAAGCTGCATTCCGCGATGCCGAAGCACGTGAGCGCGCGGCCGAAGCGGAAGCCAAGGCGACCCAGATGGTCAGTGACGCCATCGCCAGCGGCAACGTCGCGTCGCTGAACTATTTCATCGCCGACAAGTACATCAAGGCATTTGGCCAACTTGCGGACTCGCCGAACCAGAAGATCATCATGTTGCCGATGGAAGCCACCGGCATTCTGTCGTCGCTCGGTGGCATCTCCGAGATCGCCAAAGCGACCTTCGGCGAAGGAGGTGCTGCTGCGGCCGCACCGCGCCGCCCGTCGACCGTGCCGAACACGGCGCCGACCAAGCCAGCCTGAGAGAGTCATATTCCATGATGGAGCTGCTGACGAAGTTAGGGACGTGGAATTGGCTGATCCTTGGCGTTGCGCTGATGGCCATCGAGACGTTCGCGCCCGGTGTGTTCATGTTGTGGCTCGGGCTTGCAGCCTTGATTGTGGGGCTGCTGTCATTCGGCATCGCGTGGTCATGGCAGGCTCAGGTCATCGCGTTCGCGGCATTGGCCATTGCGATGGTGCCGCTATGGCGGCACTTCGCGCGGCACCATGAGAAGCCGACCGACACGCCATTTCTCAATCGGCGAGCGGAGAGCTTGATCGGCCGTGTCTTTACGCTGGAGAAGCCGATTATCGACGGCGTCGGGACGGTGCGGGTGGACGACACCGTCTGGCGTGTTGCCGGGCCGGACGCGCCCTCCGGCTGTCGGGTGAAGGTCACTCAGGCGGATGGCGCCAGCCTGACGGTGGAATTGGTTTAGAGAATCTCCAGCGCTAGGCGACGCCTGCGCGCAGGATGTCGTGCAGATGTACGATGCCGACCGGCGTTTTGCCTTCGGTCACGATCAGCGCGGTGATCTTTGACGAGTTGAGGATTTCCAGTGCCTCGCTCGCCAGCAGGTCGGGCCTGATGGTCTTCGGATTCTTCGTCATTACTTCATCGACACTGGCCGTCATGAGGTCGGGCCGCATGTGGCGGCGCAGGTCGCCGTCAGTGACGATGCCGACGAGGTCGCCGCGCCCGTCAATAATGCCGACGCAGCCAAATCCCTTCGAGGTCATCTCCACCAACGCCTCGGACATCTTGGTGCCAAGCGGCTTCACTGGCACTTCGGTCTCCTTGTGCATCAGGTCGCGCACGAATTTCAGCATCGCACCGAGCTTGCCGGACGGATGGAGGGTGCTGAAGTCGAGCGCGGTAAAGCCGCGGCTCTCCAGCAACGCCACCATCAACGCGTCACCGAGTGCGAGCTGCATGAGCGATGATGTGGTCGGCGCAAGATTGTGCGGGCACGCTTCCCGCGCCTTCGGCAGCGTCAGCGCGATGTCCGCCGCCGCGCCGAGCGTCGAGGTCGCCTCGGACGTCACGGCGATCAGGCCGATGCGGAAGCGCCGCGAATAGGTGATCAGGTTCTTCAATTCGGCGGTCTCGCCGGACCACGATAGCGCCATGATGACGTCGTCGGGGGTGATCATGCCGAGATCGCCATGGCTTGCTTCCGCCGCGTGGACGAAGAAGGCGGGCGTGCCGGTGGAGGCGAAGGAGGCGGCCATCTTTTTGCCGATGTGGCCGGACTTGCCGAGACCCGTCACGATTAGGCGGCCCTTGGCGTTGCGGATCAGATCGACCGCGGCCGTGAACGGTGCGCCAAGATCGGCTTCGAGAGCGGTGGCAAGGGCGGCGACGCCGCTGGCTTCTGTATCGAGTGTACGAAGGGCGGATGCGATCGCGGGCGATGTCGAAGGGGTCACGGAAGCTGCTGCCCGCGGTTTTGAAGTGGCCATAAAACGTTCCAGAGCGTCGTACCAGAGAGAGGGCGCCGCCGGCGCCGCGTTGGCCGTTGCTTAGCATGCCGCCGCTCCCAAAGCGACGCGCCACCCCCCTCTCAACCCCCCATTAACCATACTTGTTTTAACTCTGTTAACGGCGTTCGCAGGCGCCGGGCGGCGGCGTTCCTCGTCGCAATCCAATGAATTCGTTGCGTTTTTGGGAGTTGGCCTCGGCCGTTCCGGGGCTGGAGAGGTTTTGGAAGTGCCTGGTTGGCAGCAACCGCGCGGGTTGTGGGACCATTGCTGGCGCGCGCCTGCTGGGCGCGTGCTTCCGGCCTGCCGCCTGCTGGGAATTTCAATCCTCCTGATCACGGCCGGTCCTGTTGCCGCTCACGCGCAAACGCTGACCGCGAACATGATGAACCCGGTGCAGGGTGGATTCGCCCCACCGGAACTGTCGCCACTACGGCGAACGGCTCAGGTCGATGACGATGGGGATCAGCGCCGCCGGCCCGCGCCGGCCCCGTCACGCATCGGAGCAATCCCGACCTACGATATTCCGCCGGCGTCCGGCGCGTCGGACACGGGCTTCGATTCCCTCAACCGCACACGGAAGAGGCCGAAGCTTTATCCCGGTGCGCCGAAACCGAAATATGTCGGCCCCGGCAATCCGCCCGCATCGGCCACGCCAAACAGAAGCGCAAGGGTTGCTGCGCCGGTGTCGCCATCCGTTGCAGGCAATGTGCCCGGTCAGCCGCCGCGCCGCCGCCTGAAGGTGGATGATGATCCATTCGCCAATGTCGGTTTCCACACCGGCAGCTTTCTGAGCAAGGCCGCTGTCGAAGTCTGGGGTGGTTACAACACCAATCCCGGCCGCATCGACACGCCGAAGGGTTCGGCGTTTTACACGGTGTCGCCTGAGTTGCTGATCGCGTCAGACTGGGAACGGCACTCACTGATCGCTGACCTGCGCGGCTCTTTCACCGGCTATGGCACGACGTTTCCGCCGCTCGCCAGCGGGCCTTCGCCGGTGCCGACCAGCATCGATGTGCCGAGCTTCGACGGCAAGATCGATGGCCGCATCGATGTTCAGCGTGACACCCGCATCAACACGCAGTTGCGCATGCGCGTCTTCACCGACAATCCCGGTTCGCCGAACATTCAGGTGGGGCTCGCGAAATATCCGTTGGCGACGGACGTGGGCGTGACCGCTGGCATCGAGCATGATTTCAACCGCCTGCAGGTCAACGTCGCAGGACTTGCCGACCGCACCACGTATCAACAGTCGCTGCTCACCGACGGAACATCGAGCACCAACGACGACCGCAACTTCAACCAGTTTGGCGGGCTCGCGCGTATCAGCTACGATCTGATGCCCGGTCTGAAGCCGTTCGCCGAATTTGAGGTCGACACGCGCGTGCATGATACGCCGGTCGATCGCTCGAAATACGCGCGCGACTCCAACGGCGGCTACGTCAAAGCCGGCACGACGTTTGAATTCTCACGGCTGCTGACCGGCGAAGCTGCCATCGGCTATTCGATGCGCACCTATCAGGATCCGCGCCTCAACGATCTGAGCGGCCTGCTCACAAGTGCCTCGCTGGTGTGGACGGCGACCGGCCTTACGACCGTCACACTCGCCGCGACATCGTCCATTGATGAAACCACGCTGCCCGGCGTTTCCGGCGCGTTTTCGCAGGACTACGCGTTGCAGGTGGATCACGCGTTTCGCCGCTGGCTGATCGGCGCAGCTAGGCTCGGCACCGGCACCACGGACTATGATGGCACTCGCTTCGACCGGCGCTACTTCGCCGAGGGCGATCTGATCTACAAACTGTCCCGCACCTTCCAGATCAAGGCGCAGGTACGCCAGGATTGGTTGAAAAGCTCGCTCGTCGGCGCAAGCTCATCGGCGACCATTGTGATGCTGGGCGTGCGGGTGCAGCGGTAGGGATTCTTCGTCTGTCGTCGAAGGAGGCATTCGGCCGCGCGAAGTTTTGGATCAAGAATGGAAGGCATCTGCGCCGGCTATTCATTGTAATGCCGCTTGACTAAACTCGATGCATTCGATCCAAAATGCAGGCATTTGTAGTTGCGGCGCATACATTTCTAAAAGGCAATATGACCAAATCACTCCCGCGCCGCGGCGCTTTCCGCGATTGGATCGATAGCCAAAAAGATCCGAAGTGGAAATTATTGCCGTTGACTCACATTACAAAGGGGGTAACAGCGCACGACATTATCGACACAGGATCAATCGAGCCAACGCAATGTGAGGTATTTAACGAACCACTCGCGTATTTTTTCTACGGCCGCCCAGCATATCGTATCGGAGGAGACGGAGCTGTTAAGGTAGAGGCATCTTGTCCCTACTGCTTCATTTTTGACTCTGCGCTTATTGACAAAGCGAAAGGAATTTACGCGTTTGACACGGGCGCGTTCCAAAATCGTCTCTACAAGCATTATTTGTCAGAAGAGATGAATGCTCGAGATTTTTCTCTTGGAAATGATACTTCGAGGCCAAACAAGATAATTGCAAAAACCTTTGGCTCTCAAATTTCCTATTTTGACGGAGATCTTACGAAAGTCGTCAGCGCTGATAATGGTGCGGACCCGTGGGAATTTCATGCGCGCGCGTACTTAAATCTCTTGAAATCCCCAGGACGCAACGAGCCTGACGACCGAATTTGCTCAATAGAAATAGTTCTGGGTGAGCCAGTTCCGCTCAGTGGAAACTTAAATGCTGTAGTTGTGCCGCATACCTTATGGGACAAAACAAAAAAAGCGCCTTGGCTTAAAGATCTCTCGGACCAAGGGGTCGAAATTCTTCCTTATCTGTTCGTTCCAGGACGCCACCCGGAACACTATCACGCGTTGCTGGAAGTAGCTGTTCGAAAAAGATACGAAGAGCAGGGAACTTTTGATGGCCAGTAGGATAGAGAAATTTCGCGTAGTTGCGTTTTCAAAATTTGAAGCCTTCTCGGATGTAGGTTTCGCGTTACCGATCTTTGCGCTCGTAAGCGATCCATCTCGTTCTTTTGTCCAAAAATTGGATGAATTCGGTCGGTATATTGTTTCATTCGAAGAGTTGGGTGAAGCTTCTGATTCAGAGACGGTTTTGGACGGTCCGACAGCTGGCGTTGGCGAAGAGCCAATTTACGTGTTCCTTGGAGGACATAGGGGCGTTGAAAATGTTAGAGCCGTACCTGCGAGCTTTCTCTGCGACTCACTCAGCTGAGAGCGCCATTAACCTTCAGATATTTGAATTGATTGGCACAACCAATGAAAAGCGAAAAGCCTTGATCCGGATGCAGCAATTAATTCTAGCGCAGTCTGGCAAGCGGGCCGCTGAAGCGTTCTACCAGCGATCGGCACTTCATGCGTCGCTCTGGTCACATCTGTTAGCAGCTGCGCCAAACAGAGAAGCTGCCGCCCGTATATTAAATTTGCAGCATATGCTGACGGCAAACATTAGTGATAACGGGCGGGTTAGCTTAGATCTGTCCGCTATAGAGCGATCGGATTATGCCCTGATTGATCCAGATCAGTTAATTCGGAATCTAGAAATGGAGTTTGGATCGGCAAAGGATTTAGACGAAGTAGAAAATGAAGCTCAGAGTGTAAGAGACGATGAACTCGAAAGTTACCTGGAGCAGATTCTGAGGGAAATCAGTTCTGCAGGTCGTCAAGAAGAGCGCATCGCGATAGTTCTCGACGAGATGCTGAAGGATCCTTACGTCGGCGCGGCGATTCTACGATCGTATAGGAGAGATAGAGGGCAATTTGCGACCAAAGTTCTGGTGGATTTATTGCGCAACTTGCCTCGAATCAATTTTGCAATGGGGAGTCAAAGCGCGTGGGGTCTTGTCATGAAGACGATACAGAATGCTATGAGGGATGCTTATCCTCACGGGCGTGGACCCTTGCTTTATTATCTTGCGAAGCATCTCGGAAAACATAGGCCCATCAGGGAGGTAATCCTGGAAAAGTTGTACTCTTCTCGATCATTTTATATTCAGCAATACCGCGAGGAAATACTTAGATTTCTCGTAGACGACGACAAAAAGGTCGCTCGGAGCTTTCGAAGACGAACCTCTTAGAGAGAATTAATTTTTGATCTCACGATTAAGAAGTAAATCATACACTGAACCTCGTAAATCCTCGTCCCTGCTGCGCCGCATGTTGACGATGTCCGGTCGATGACGGTTGGATAATTTTAAGCAGCCCAGCGCTGCATCACCCCAACGCAAACCTAATTCGGTAACAATATCCCGTCTCGGCAAATGTCGGCTCCAGTTCGGCGTTCATCTGCTTGAGCGTGACGTTGATTAGCTTGGAGCCAAAATTGAATTTGCTCGGCGCTGAGACCTTTGGTCCATCGCGTTCGCACCAGACGATGGCAAGCCTGTCGCCGTCGATCGACCAGTCGATACTGATGCGGCCATTGGGCTCGGACAACGCGCCGTATTTCACCGCGTTGGTCGCCATCTCGTGAAACACGATGCGCAGGCTGCGCGCCTCGCGTCCGTTCAAGCGTACATCGGGACCGGTCAGAACGACGCGATTTTGGCCGTAGGGTTCGCAAACCGTCGCTGTCAGCAGGTCGCGCAGCGACATTGCATTATCGGACGGGTCGTGAAGCAGGTCGCGATTGTCCGCGGCGATGCACATGCGGTTGATCAGCGTATTGGCTTCATCCTTGTCCTTCACGGTCTGTTGCACAAGTGATGTCATGACGGCGAGCATATTCTTGCCGCGATGTTCGATCTCGTGCACCAGAAGATCGCGTTGTTTGTCCCGATCCTGTAATTCGAACACGGTGCGCCGGTGTCTGACGGCAAGCCACACCACCAACAGGCTCGACAACGCAAACAGGGTAATATTCGCGAGGTGCACCGAGGTGAGTGGGCCGAATGAGTAGGCCGGCGGGATGAACGCCCACCATACGGCGACGATGGAGAGAGGAATCGCAAGCAATCCCGCCGTGCGCCCGCCGATCAGCGTGCAGATCAGAATCGCGGGAAAAAATGTCGCGAAGTAAAGTGTCGAGCCGATGAGGCCGAGCAGAACGCGCGCGACAACAGCTACAGCGACACACACCAGTGCCAGCGCCAGTGAGCCGGCAAAACCGGGTTCGATCCGCCGATATAGAGAACGCCACAAGCTCTTCACGACAACCTACCCTGAGCGGAGCTTTCCACAAAATTGGAATGCAGACTAGTGTGATGGTTTAGAAGTTCGCCCGATTTTTCCCGCGAGTCCTTCCAGCGAACCTCTGAACCTGAACCACGTGAGTGCGGCGGATTTGAAGTTCTTCCGAGTGAAGCCGCAAGCTCGATGAAGAACTTCAAATCCAAGAGCGGCACTCAAATCATAGGCTCGCTAGTGTCCCCTTGAAGTTCGCATCCGAGGAGGCCGCAAGTCCCGTGCGAACTTCGGATTCGGGACACTAACGTCCTCAAGGTGTCGGTGCAGAAAACGCGGCCGGTGGAACAAGGCGAGACGAAGCCGCCCCAGCAACAAACGAGCGCGGCTGAGCGAATAAAGTAGCCGGCAGCGATCAATCGTCGCGGTGGGGCCAGCCTATGTCCAAAACGGGACAATCGCCCATCGCATCAGCGAAGGGCGATCAACCGTCGTAGGTATGCCAAGACCTGAAGTCGTTCGGTCGTCGCAGGAAGGTCAGAGATACTTCTTCATTTCCTCGCGCAGGTCATCGCGCAGATCGTCGCGATCCATTGCATAGGCAATATTGGCGGCGAGGAAGCCGGACTTCGAGCCGCAGTCGTAGCTCTTGCCCTTGAATTTGAAGCCGTAGAACGGCTGCGATTTGGCGAGCCCGAGCATGGCGTCGGTAAGCTGGATCTCGCCGCCTGCACCGCGCTCCTGGGTCTCCAGCACCTTGAAGATTTCCGGCTGCAGAATATAGCGCCCGGTGATCGAGAGATTGGATGGCGCGACTTCCTTCTTTGGCTTTTCCACCATGCCGGCAAGTTCGAACAGGTCGCCCTTGGCTTTGCCAACGCCGACCACGCCGTACATGTGCACCTGATCCATCGGCACTTCTTCCACGGCCACGATGTTGGCCTTCTGGGCGCCGGCTGCGTTTGCGGCGTCGATCATCTGTTTCAGGCCGCTCGGCTTATGCTTCACCAGCACGTCCGGCAGCAGCACGGCGAACGGTTCGTTGCCGACGATATCCCGCGCGCACCAGACCGCGTGACCAAGGCCGAGCGGCGCCTGCTGGCGCGTGAACGACGTCGAGCCCGCTTCCGGCTGGTCGCGCTCGAGGATGTGCATTTCTTTGAGCTTGTTGCGCTCCTTCAGCGTATCTTCAAGCTCGTAGGGGCGGTCGAAATGGTCTTCGATGACACCCTTGTTGCGTCCGGTGACGAAAACGAGGTGTTCGATACCTGCTTCCAGCGCCTCGTCCACCACGTGCTGGATCAGCGGGCGGTCGACGACCGTGAGCATTTCCTTTGGCATAGCCTTGGTGGCGGGGAGGAAGCGAGTGCCGAGACCGGCGACCGGGAAGACAGCTTTGCGGATTTTCATGAGGCTCTTTTGTTTGGCGTGAGAGAGGACAAAGGGGCAGGTATCCAAATGGTTAACGTTTAAAATTCTGGGGCTGACTATGTTCCGTTGGTAGCGCGTTTGGCGGGTAGAACAAAGGCGCAAAACGGCGGATGTTGTGATCGTGGTTTCCGCGATCATGGGCCGGAAGCGGGCATCGCGATCGGCCTTGCGGATAAAACGCGAGGCGCACCACCCTTGCCGTTTGGTTGTCTGGTGTGAAAAGTAGGCTCTGCTTAATCTCGCTTTGACGCGCCTCTGGCTCTGCGCGGGAGTTGCAACCGCTCGCATCATTCAGGAGCAAACGAATGGAATACCGACGCCTCGGGGCCTCGGGCCTCACGGTCCCCGCACTGTCGTTCGGGACAGGCACATTCGGCGGCGTGGGCCGCCTGGCCGGCTGGGGAAAGACCGATGCGACCGAAGCTCGCCGGCTGCTCGATATCTGCTTCGATGCAGGCGTATCGATGTTCGATACCGCGGACGTGTATTCGCTTGGTGAATCTGAGCGCGTGCTGGGCGAGGCGCTGAAGGGCCGGCGCGACAAGGCGCTGATCTCAACCAAGGCCACGTTTCGGTCTAGCGATGGGCCGAACGACGTCGGCTCGTCGCGCTATCATTTGATCTCAGCGGTAGAAGGATCGCTCAAGCGGCTGGGCACGGACTATATCGATCTGTTTCAGCTTCACGGCTTCGATGCCATGACCCCGCCGGAAGAGGTGCTATCGACCCTCGATACGCTCGTGCACGCCGGCAAGATCCGCTACGTCGGCGCATCGAATTTCTCCGGCTGGCATCTGATGAAGTCCCTCGCTGTTGCCGACAAATACGGCTATCCGCGTTACGTCGCCAACCAGACCTACTATTCGTTGATCGGCCGCGACTATGAGTGGGAGCTGATGCCGCTCGGAAAGGATCAAGGGATCGGCGCGGTGGTGTGGTCTCCGCTGGGCTGGGGCCGTCTCACCGGCAAGATCAGGCGCGGCCAGCCGCGGCCGGAGGTTAGCCGCCTTCCGAGCACGTCGGAGATCGGCCCGCCGGTGCCTGATGAACATGTTTACCGCGTGGTCGATGCCCTCGATGAGACCGCCAAGGAGACCGGCAAGACCGTGCCGCAGATCGCCCTGAATTGGGTCCTTCAACGGCCGACTGTGTCGACCGTGATCGTCGGCGCACGCAACGAGGAGCAGCTGAGGCAGAACCTCGGTGCGATCGGCTGGAATTTGACCAAGGAGCAGGTCGCAAAACTCGATGAGGCCAGCAAGGTCACGCTGCCTTATCCCTATTGGCACCAGCGGACCACGATTCTGGAACGCAATCCGCCCGCTGTGTGACAGGGGCGTAAAATGGCGGTGGCGATTTTGCGGTGGCCGCCGTCATTGATTGGACGTGAAAAAGTGCACACCTGTTAAGATGGTGGAAACCCCGTCTGGGCCTTGTAGTCGCTGGGGCATTTTCCGGGGATACGGGCCGACATGCGGGTTTCTGAAATAATCGGCAGAAAATTGTCTGCGGGTGCAACAATGCTGGTGCTGGGCGTGCTGGCAGTGTCGGTATCCGCATGTATGATAGCCAGCGGTGGTCCCGCCCCGTCTAACAGCGATATCACCGGCTCGATCACGCAGCGCGAGGGCACCGCGCGACCAGCCGCGCAGCCGCGTCGCACGGCCCAGGCGGGATCTGCAAAGGAGTGGAGCGGAGAGGACGGCGCGTCCGGCCATCCGGAGATGACAGCCGGTGCCATTCGGCAGGCGGCGGCGAATTTCGATCGATGCATCGCAGGGTTCTGGCCGGAAGCAGCACGCCGCGGCATCTCGCAGGAAAGCTTCCAGCGATTTACTGCGGACCTCTCGCCGGACCTGCGCATCATGGACCTGGTGGATTCCCAGCCGGAATTCACCAAGGCGGTGTGGGACTATCTTGATGTGCTGGTCAATGACACGCGTCTCGCCCGCGGCCGTGAGATGCTGGCGAAATACAAAGCCACATTCGATGCGGTCGAGCAGGCCTATGGCGTTGATCGCTATATCGTCGCGGCGATCTGGGGCATCGAGTCGAATTATTCGACGCAGGGCGGCGACCGCAGCGTGCTGAACTCGACTGCGACGCTCGCCTGCATCGGCCGCCGTCAGGCCTATTTCAGGGAAGAGTTTCTCGACGCGCTCGAAATTCTCCACCGCGGCGATCTGACACCGCAGCAGTTGCGCGGCTCGTGGGCGGGCGCGTTCGGCGCGACGCAGTTCATGCCGTCGGCATTCAAGCGTTTTGCGGTGGACTTCGATCGCGACGGCAGGCGCAACATCGTCGATGACGTGCCGGATATTCTGGCCTCCACATCGAACATGTTCAGGAAGAACGGCTGGGTGCCGGGTCAGACGTGGGGCTACGAGGTCGAGGTGCCGCCGGGCTTCAACTACATGCTTGCGGACCGCTCAAAGGTCATGACGATTGCCCAGTGGGAGCATCTTGGTATCCGCCGCGCTGCCGGCAAACCGTTCCCGCGAAACAATGACAAGGCGTTCTTGCTTGCGCCAGCAGGCGCTGAAGGCCCGGGTTTTCTGATGCTCGGTAACTTCCGCGCCATCACGAAGTACAATCCGGCGGAGGCTTATGCGCTTGCCATCGGTCACTTCGCTGATCGCCTGCGCGGCGGCAGCCCGCTCGTGCAGGCATGGCCGCGCCAGGAGCGCGTGCTGTCGCGCGCGGAGCGGCTCGAGTTACAGGAATTGCTGGCGCAGCGCGGATTTTATCGCGGCGAACCTGACGGCAATCTCGGCGGACAGACTCGCCAGGCCTTGCGCAGCTTTCAGGCCTCCATCGGCGCACCGGCGGACGGCTTTGCATCGGCCGGCGTTCTGGACCGCCTGCGGCAGCGTTGAAATTGCCGCTACAGTTACTGACTTGATGTCGCTCCTTGCGGCGCCAGGAACCGAGCGATCATGGTCTTGAGCAGGTCCATCGTTTTGCTCTTGTCCAGCTTTGGATCGCGGACCGCGAGGATCTTCGAGCCATCAACCACACTCATCAGAATGGCCGCGACGAGGTCCGCATCAAGTGATGAGTCGACTTCGCCGGCATTCTGTCCCTTGCGCAAGAGATCGGCGAGAAGATGACGCATTCCCTTGCTATGTTTGTGCACGATCTCACCAACTGCAGGATTGCGTCCGGCTTCTGCGAGCATCTCCAGCAGCATCGGCCTTTGAGTGCGTAAGTGACGTGGCTTGGTCTGCTCCACCTCGGCGGCGAGGGTGGCGATAATGTTCGAACCCTCCGCGATGTCACCAAGCCTCTTTGCGGCTCTCTCGAGATTGGCGTCTGCCATTGCGGCGATGATCGCCTCCTTGCTGGCGAAGTAATGATAGAGGTGACCGGGACTTATGCCGGCCTCGGCGCAGATCGCGGCCGTGGTCGCGCCATGAAAACCGTCGCGGGCAAAGCATCGCGCCGCCGCCTCCAGGATTTCCTGGCGCTTTTCCGCATGTTTGACCGGATCGACCTTGCGCATCGTAGCTCACGAGTAAGTTAGATTGTTTAGTCTATCAATCATTGATCCCACGGCCAATCGGTTTATAAATTAGACCAAGTAATCTAATTTATGGGAGATGTCCCACGATGGCTTCTCGAGGTCCCCGCCTGTTCACCGAAGGGCCGATCGGTCTGGCGCTGGTGCGCTTCGCCATTCCTGTGATGCTCGGGAACCTGCTGCAGACCGGCTACCAGCTCACGGATGCGTTCTGGGTGGGGCGGCTCGGTGCTGCTGCTGTAGCTGCCGTCTCGCTCAACATGCCCGTGATGTTTCTGGTGATCGCGGCCGGAGCGGGATTTGGTATCGCCGGCGCGACGTTGTGCACGCGCTATGCCGGTGCCGGAGACCATGACATGGTCAATCACGTGGCGGCTCAGACCATGATGATGGTCGCGCTGATCTCTGCGATTTTCGCATTGGCGGGATACGCCATCGCTCCACACCTGATCCGCTGGCTCGGCGTCGCTCCGGATGTCTATGCGAACGCGCTGAGTTTCATGCGGGTTTCGTTCTTTGGAGTGATCTTCGTATTTCTCTACGCCATGTTTCAGGCGCTGATGCGCGGCGTTGGTCAGATGCGGATGCCGCTTATCATCCTCGTCTGTATGGTCGTGCTGAATTTCACGCTCGATCCGCTCTTTATCTACGGCGCAGGCCCGCTGCCGCCGTTGGGCGTGACCGGCGCGGCGTTTGCAACCCTGTTGACGCAAGCCTTGGCGGCGACAGCGGGTATCGTTCTACTGTTTCGCGGGCGGAATGGCATCAAGCTGACGTGGGCCAACCTGCGTCCCGACTTCTCCTATATCAAGCGCGCGTTTCTGCTTGGGTTGCCGGGCTCCGTCGAACTGTCGGCGCGGGGCTTAGGCCCAATGGCGATGTCGTTCCTGGTTGCTGGATTTGGCACCCAGACTCTCGCGGCCTATGGCGTCGGTGCGAACGTGCTGCAGTTCATCACTGTTCCGGCCATGGCTCTGTCGATGTCAGTTTCGACGCTGGTCGGACAGAACATCGGCGCTGGAAGCCTCGCACGCGCTGAACGTGCGGCGAAGCTTGGGATTTTGATGGGCCTCGGACTGCTCAGTGTGGTCGGTCTCAGCGTTTTCATTTTTGCTCCCGCGGTGGTGGCGTTCTTCGTGCCGGCTGACGCCGGCGTTATCGCGGAGGGAGCACACTTCATCCGCATGATGTGCCTGACATGGGGCGGCATCGGCATGCAGCTTTGCGTGGTATCGGCCTTCCGCGCCTCGGGCAACATGATGGCGGCGATGATCGTCGCACTCGTCTCTCAATGTGTTTTTCAGCTGCCTCTCGCCTACGTTCTTTCGAAGGTGACGCCGCTGCAGGCCGAGGGCATCTGGTGGTCGTTCCCGATCGCGAATGTCGCCACCGCCATGTTCTGTATGCTCTGGTTCGCGCGGGGCGGATGGCAAAAGCCTATCCCGTCCGCCGATGGTTGCCTTGCCGCCAGCGTCGCTGAGGAGGAGATTGTGGAAGAAGGTATCCGGCCGTGAGAAGGGGGCACTGCACTTACCGCGGCTACTGTGTCGCCGATGTATGGTGCTCGTCGGAATTCTGGCAATTTTTCACGCAGAATCGCCGGGAACAATCCCGGTCATTTCGCCCTGACAGCCCTTGACGGAAACAGCGGGAGAGCCGTTTATGATGCGCGATTTCGCCCCGTTCGGGCCTGAATCTGCTATTATTTTGACGTAACGGTTTCTCTGCCTTGTGAGACAGATGTCGAAACGGAAGCCTTTCCTGCGCTTGTTCACCGAACGCGGTCCGCTCATCGTGTTGGCGGTTGCCGCATCGATGATGTTCGGCATCGTTGCACCGGCTTCGGCGCAGTTTTTTGATTTCGGTTTTGGCTTCGGTCGTCGTCCGGCTCCGCAGCATCCACAGCAGCGTGGCGGCGGCGGAGGGTTCTTCTCGCCGTTTGGCGATGTGTTTGGTCCCCGCCCCTCAGAGCAGCAGCAGGCTCCGCGCCCGCAGGACTTTTCGCGCGCTCCTCCACCTGCGAAGCGGGAGGCGCCAGCCGATCGCAACGTGCTGGTGCTTGGCGACGCGATGGCCGACTGGCTGGCCTATGGTCTCGAAGACGCGCTATCGGAAACGCCTGAACTCGGCGTGATCCGCAAGCACAAGACCGTATCCGGTCTGATCAAATACCAGCCCAAGGGGGAGCCATCCGACTGGGCCGCGGCGGCCAAGGGCATTCTCGCAACTGAGAAGCCGGATGTGATCGTGGTCATGCTCGGCCTTCATGATCGCATTCCGATCCGTGAACCGGAGAAGAAGCCCGACGCCAAGGGCAACGACAAGGCTGACAAGAAAGGTGCCAAGAAGCCTGACGACAAGGCGGCCGACACCAACGCGGATAGCAAGGCTGCGGACAATAAGCCTGCGGACACCAAACCCGGTGACAATGAAGTTGCTCCCGATGACGACGAGCAGCCGGGCATCATCGCGCCAGAGAAGGCTGCGCGTTCGGGCGGCGGCTCCTATGAATTCCGTGATGACCGCTGGGTCGAACTCTACTCGAAGAAGATCGAGGAGATGATCGCAGTCCTCAAGACCAAGGGCGTGCCGATACTTTGGGTCGGTCTTCCTGCGGTACGTGGCCCGAAGGCCACATCGGACATGCTGTTCCTCGACGCTCTTTATCGCGACGCGGCCGGCAAGGCCGGAATCACCTACGTCGATGTGTGGGATGGATTCGTCGATGATGCGGGACGTTTCGCGCAGCAGGGTCCGGACTTTGAAGGTCAGATCCGCCGACTGCGATCATCAGACGGCGTGTACTTCACTAAGGCCGGTGCACGTAAGCTTGCGCACTATACGGAGCGCGAAATTCGTCGTGTGCTGGGATCGCGGACTGCGCCGGTGGAATTGCCGACAGAGCCTGAAGCGAATGTCAGCCCCAACGTCACGCCTGATGCTGCAGGACGTCCGCGTCCGCTCGTGGGGCCGATTGTGCCGCTGGTCGCGTCATCTGTCGGTGGCGATGAACTGCTGGGTGGTGCGGGAGCGCGCCCTACATCGGTCGATGCATTGGCCTCACGGACCCTTGTTAAGGGCGAACCCCTCAGCGCGCCCGCTGGTCGCGCGGATGATTTTTCCTGGCCGCGGCGTGAAGTCGGATCACTGACCGCGCCTGCAGGAGATCCGGCTGTTGTTGCGGCGCCATCAGAAGGCTCCGCGACTTCAACCGCACCTTCGAAGCCAAAACCAAAGAAGCCAGCACAAGGTTTCGTCGATGCAGGTGGACAGGCGCAAGCTGGTTCACCTCGCCAGCGCACGCCGCGCGATGCGCCTCATCCTCCGCCGAGTGGATTTTCGTCTTTCTTCCCTTGGTTCTCGCGCTAAGCGTTTGGCGCGGACGTGTTCCGTTCCATCCATAAAGTTCCGTGATGTTCCATCGTCGTTTTTCCGGAACGGTCGAGGGTGACGAGCCGTTGGTCACCCTCTGAATTCGTACTGGAGGAATGACATGAAAGTTCGTACAGCGGTGACCGTTGCGGTCCTTGCCTTGTCACCGAATCTGGCGTTTGCACAGGCCGCCACTGTTGAAGGCGCAAATAACGGTGCGGCCGCAGGTGGCGCAGTAGGCGGCCCGGTTGGTGCAGTCGTCGGCGGCACTGTGGGTGCGGCGGTTGGTGCCGCGGTTGACATCCCGACAGCAGTGATTTCTTCCGTCACCGGCGCACCTGCACATTCGGTTGTCGTGCGCGAACGCGTGGTCGTCGGTGAGCCGCTGCCGACCTACGTTGAAGTTCACCCGGTGCCGCGTCATGCGGAATACAGCTACGCGGTGGTGAACGATCAGCGCGTGATCGTTGAACCGCGCAGCCGCCGTGTCATCCGCGTGATCGAGTAATCCGACCTCATGAATGCGGAGAAAAAGGCCCTGTCGCCGGACGGGGCCTTTTTCTTACCTCGCGAACTACGCCAAGACGTGCCTTCCGATCAGCACAGCTGTGTTGCCGTCACATCGGCAAAAACTGAGCGCATTTCGCAAAATCATTTGGCCTTCTGCGCGCAGTGAGACGACGGCGCTGTGTGGATCTGTCAAAGGATCTCGTGTGGCGGTTCAGAAGCCGCATCATTTGGGCGGCGAGTCAGGAATGCGGACTTCTGAACCAAAGCCACACGAGAACAATGACTTGCTAGTGTCCTTCGATTCCGAAGTTCGCAAACGAAGGTGCAGCGGAATGATGCGAACTTCGCAATCGGGACACTAGGCAGTTCGAAGAAAGTTCAATGAGCCGTCTGCCCACCTCGCTTGTCATCGCCCTGTGGTTCACGGGATCGATCTGGTTTGTTGCGATGTTAGGTTACGTGTTCGGTATTGACCGCCACGTGCTCTATGCGACATCTCTGTTTGGGTTGATGGCTGCCATCCTCGAGTGGCGCGCGTCGCGGAAGTCATGAATCAAAAGCCCCGCGATGGCGGGGCTTTTTGCTTATTTCTGTGAAAAGGGGTCAACGGGGCAGGGTGGTCGATCCCATCAGATACTGATCGATCGACGCCGCACACTGGCGGCCCTCACGGATTGCCCAGACGACGAGCGACTGGCCGCGGCGCATGTCGCCCGAGGAGAACACCTTCGGGATCGACGTCTGATAATCGTTGGTCGAGGCACGCACGTTGCCGCGCGGGTCGAGTTCGACGCCGAGCTTCTTGAGCAGGCCTTCGTGGACCGGGTGGACGAAGCCCATGGCCAGCAGCACCAGTTCGGCCTTCAGCTCGAACTCCGTGCCGGGCACTGGCTGGAATTTCTCGTCCACCTGCACGCAGTGCAGCTTCGTCACCTTGCCGTTGTCGCCGGAGAACTTTTGCGTCAGCACGGCGTATTCGCGCTTGGCGCCTTCCGCCTGGCTCGACGAGGTGCGCATCTTCAGCGGCCAGTTCGGCCAGGTGAGGCCCTTGTTTTCGCGCTCCGGCGGAGCCGCCATGATTTCAAGCTGCGTGACTGACAAGGCGCCCTGACGGATCGAGGTGCCAATGCAGTCCGAACCGGTATCGCCTCCGCCGATCACCACCACATGCTTGCCCTTGGCGAGAATTTCGCGGGTGCCGTTCAGCGGCTCGTTGCTGACGCGGCGGTTCTGCTGCGGCAGGAAGTCCATGGCGTAGTGGATGCCGTCGAGGTCGCGGCCCGGGATTGGCAAATCACGCGGCGCTTCCGCACCGCCGGTCAGCGCCACCGCATGGAAGTTCTTCAACAGATCCTGCGGATCGGTCGCGCCTGCATAAGCGCCGCCCACCACGGTGTTGTAGTGGAAGACCACGCCTTCGCCTTCCATCTGCGCCACGCGGCGGTCGATGATGCCCTTTTCCATTTTGAAGTCCGGAATGCCGTAGCGGAGCAGACCGCCGGCCTTGGCGAACTTTTCGAACACGTGCACCTCGTGGCCGGCCCGCGCGAGCTGCTGGGCACAAGCGAGGCCGGCGGGGCCGGATCCGACCACGGCGATCTTCTTACCGGTCTTCTGCGTGGCGATTTCCGGCTTGAGCCAGCCGTTGTCCCAGGCGCGGTCGACGATGGCGCATTCGATGGTTTTGATCGTGACCGGATTGTCGTTGATGTTCAACGTACAGGACGCTTCACACGGCGCCGGGCAGATGCGGCCGGTGAATTCCGGGAAGTTGTTGGTCGAATGCAGATTGCGCGACGCTTCTTCCCAGTTGCCGTTGTAGACGAGGTCGTTCCAGTCCGGGATCTGGTTGTTGACCGGACAGCCGGGTGTGCCGGGCTGAACCGAGCCAGTGCCATGGCAATACGGAATGCCGCAATTCATGCAGCGCGCTGCCTGATCGCGAACGTCCTTCTCGCTCAGCGGGATGACGAATTCCTTGAAATGCTTCACCCGCTCGGCGACCGGCGTGTACTGGCGCTCGCTGCGCTCGATCTCGAGAAAACCTGTAACCTTACCCATTAAACCCGAAGCTCCGACAAGGAGAATCCAAAAACCGATTTACTCATGCGCCGATTGCGATTTTCGGCTCTTCCGGCTCGCGCGATTTCAGTTCTTTCAGCGCGCGGCGGTATTCGACCGGCATGACCTTGCGGAACATCGGCAGATACGTCTTCCAGTTCGCGAGAATGTGCTGCGCTCGCGCCGAGCCGGTGAGCTTGGCGTGACGTGCGATCAGAACGTGCAAGCGCTCGACGTCCGCGCCGAGCAGGTTCGCAAACACGTCGACCCGGCCATGTGCTTCGAGATCGCCGCTCTGGTGGAACGCGTTCTCGTTGACGAATTCTTCCGAAAGCACGGGCTCAAGCTCGACCATCGCCATGTTGCAACGTTTTTCGAACGTGCCATCCTCGTCGATGACGTAGGCGACGCCGCCTGACATGCCGGCCGCGAAGTTACGGCCAGTGCGGCCGAGAACGACAACGATACCGCCGGTCATGTATTCACAGCAGTGATCGCCGGCACCTTCAACGACGGCGATCGCACCGGAGTTGCGCACGGCGAAACGCTCGCCGGCCACGCCTTGCAGATAGGCTTCACCCTCGATCGCGCCGTAGAGAACAGTGTTGCCGACGATGATGGACTCTTCAGGCACGATACCTGAAATCCGCGGCGGACGCACGATGATGCGGCCACCTGAGAGGCCCTTGCCGACATAGTCGTTGCCTTCACCTTCAAGATCGAAGGTGACGCCACGCGCCAGCCACGCGCCGAATGCCTGGCCTGCGGTGCCCTTGAGGCTGACGTGAATGGTATCGAGCGGCAGACCTTCGTGGCCGTAGGCTTTGGCCACCGCACCAGACAGCATCGCGCCCGCGCTGCGGTCGGTGTTGTGGATCTCGGCGGAGATCTTCACCGGAGCACCGCGGTCAATGGCTGCGCGGGCTTCCTTGATGAGCGTGCGGTCCAGCACGTTCTCAAGATGATGGTCCTGCGCTTCCGCGTGATAGATCTTCTGACCGGGCAGCGCCTGCTGCTTGTAGAACAGCTTCGAGAAGTCGAGCCCCTTTGCCTTCCAGTGCGCCAACAGGCGTGTCTGGTCGAGCATCTGGCTCTGGCCGACCATTTCCTGGAAGGTGCGGAAGCCAAGTGACGCCATGATCTCGCGCACTTCCTCGGCAACGAAGAAGAAGTAGTTGATCACGTGCTCGGGCTGGCCAGTGAAGCGCTTGCGCAGCACAGGATCCTGCGTCGCGACGCCGACCGGGCAGGTGTTGAGATGGCACTTGCGCATCATGATGCAGCCCGCCGCAATCAGCGGAGCAGTGGCGAAGCCCATTTCATCTGCGCCGAGCAGCGCGCCGATCACGACGTCGCGTCCGGTGCGGAAGCCGCCGTCGACCTGCACCACGATCCGGCTGCGCAGACGTTCACGCACCAGCGTCTGGTGGGTTTCGGCGATGCCGAGCTCCCATGGCGAGCCGGCGTGCTTGATCGAGGTGAGAGGCGAAGCGCCCGTGCCGCCCTCGAAGCCGGAAATGGTGACGTGGTCGGCGCGTGCCTTGGCAACGCCCGCGGCAACCGTGCCGACGCCGATTTCCGAAACCAGCTTCACCGACACCTGACCGTCCGGATTGACGTTCTTGAGGTCGTAGATGAGCTGCGCGAGGTCTTCGATCGAATAGATGTCGTGGTGCGGCGGCGGCGAAATCAGACCGACGCCCGGAGTGGAGTGACGCACCTTGGCGATGGTCGCGTCGACCTTGTGGCCGGGCAACTGACCGCCTTCGCCGGGCTTCGCGCCTTGCGCCATCTTGATCTGCATCATGTCGGAGTTGACGAGATATTCCGTCGTCACGCCGAAACGGCCCGAAGCTACCTGCTTGATCGCTGAACGCAGCGAGTCGCCATTCGGAAGCGGCTTGAAGCGATCCGCTTCCTCGCCGCCTTCGCCGGTGTTGGATTTGCCGCCGATGCGGTTCATGGCGACCGCAAGCGTGGTGTGGGCTTCACGGGAAATCGAGCCGAACGACATCGCGCCGGTGGCGAAGCGCTTGACGATTTCCTTCGCCGGCTCGACTTCCTCGAGAGGCACCGGCTTGCGCTTGTCTTCCTCGGCAGTCTTGATGCGGAACAGGCCGCGCAGCGTTAGCAGCCGCTCGGACTGTTCGTTCAGAACCTTCGCGAACGCACGATAGCGCTCCTGCGAATTGCCGCGCACGGCATGCTGGAGGAGCGAAACGGTTTCCGCGTTCCACGCATGCTCTTCACCCCGCGAACGGAAGGCATATTCGCCGCCGACGTCGAGAGCGGTCTTGTAGACCTGTTGGTCGCCGAAAGCCTCGCTGTGGCGGCGCACGGCTTCTTCAGCGATCTCGGCAAGGCCGACACCCTCGATGCGCGTGTGCGTGCCCGCGAAGTACTTCGCGACGAAATCCGCCTTCAGGCCGACGGCGTCGAAGATCTGCGCGCCGCAATAAGACTGATAGGTGGAGATGCCCATCTTCGACATGACCTTGAGCAGGCCCTTGCCGATCGACTTGATGTAGCGCTTAACGATTTCCTTGTCGTCGAGCTTGGCCGGCAATTGGTCCTTCATCGCGATGATGGACTCAAACGCCAGGTACGGATTGATCGCCTCGGCCCCATAGCCCGCGAGACAGGCAAAATGATGCACTTCGCGCGGCTCACCGGACTCGACCACGAGACCGACGGACGTGCGCAGACCGACGCGGATCAGGTGATGATGCACGGCGGCGCAGGCCAGCAGCGACGGAATCGGAACGCGGTCGGAGCCAGCGGCGCGGTCCGACAGGATGATGATGTTGACGCCTTCACGCACGGCTGCTTCGGCGCGTCCGCACAGTTCATCAAGCACCTGTTCCATGCCAGAGGCGCCAAGGCCCGCATGGAAGGTGGTGTCGAGCGCGCGGGACTTGAAGTGATTGTCGGCGGCTTCCGCGATCGAACGGATCTTCTCGAGGTCCGCGTCGGTCAGAATCGGCTGACGCACTTCGAGGCGCTTGGTCTTCGACAGGCCTTCAAGGTCGAACAGATTCGGACGCGGGCCGATGATCGAGACGAGACTCATCACCAGCTCCTCGCGGATCGGGTCAATCGGCGGGTTCGTCACCTGCGCGAAGTTTTGCTTGAAGTACGTGAACAGCGACTTCGGCTTGTTCGACAGCGCCGACAGCGGCGTGTCGGTGCCCATGGAGCCCGCGGCTTCTTCGCCGGTGGACGCCATCGGCGTCATCAGGATGTTCAGGTCTTCCTGGCTGTAGCCAAACGTCTGCTGCCGATCGAGCAGCGATAGGTTGGAACGCGAGGCCTTGGCCGGCGATTCTGCCATGTCCTCAAGCACGATCTGCGTGCGGTCGAGCCACTCGCGATAAGGATGGCTCTTGGCGAGCTCTGCCTTGATCTCGTCGTCGGGGATCAAGCGGCCCTGCTGAAGATCGACCAGCAGCATCTTGCCGGGCTGCAGGCGCCACTTGGTGACGATCTGGTCCTCCGGAATGGTCAGCACGCCCATTTCGGACGCCATGACGATGCGGTCGTCCTTGGTCACGAGATAGCGCGCCGGACGAAGGCCGTTACGGTCGAGCGTCGCGCCGATCTGGCGGCCGTCGGTGAAGGCGATTGCCGCAGGGCCGTCCCACGGCTCCATCAAGGCTGCATGATATTCGTAGAACGAGCGGCGCTTCTCATCCATCAGCGGATTGCCGGCCCATGCTTCCGGAATCATCATCATCACGGCATGCGACAGCGAGTAACCGCCCTGCACGAGGAATTCGAGAGCGTTGTCGAAGCAAGCCGTGTCCGACTGGCCTTCATAGGAAATCGGCCAGAGCTTGGTGATGTCCTCGCCGTAGAGCTCCGAACTCACTGAGGCTTGGCGCGCGGCCATCCAGTTGACGTTGCCGCGCAGCGTGTTGATCTCGCCGTTGTGCGCGATCATGCGATAAGGATGCGCCAGCGACCACGCCGGGAAGGTGTTGGTGGAGAAGCGCTGGTGAACCAGCGCCAGCGCAGATTCGAAGTCCGCTTCGTGCAGGTCCGGATAGTACTTGCCGAGCTGGTCGGCGAGGAACATGCCCTTGTAGACAACCGTCCGGCACGACATCGACATCGGATAATAGCCCGCAAGCGAGCGCTCGCGACGCTGATAGATCGCGTTCGAGATTGCCTTACGCAGGATGTAGAGATGACGTTCGAAATCGTCTTCCGACTTGGTGTTCTTGCCGCGGCCGATGAACACCTGCATCACATTCGGTTCGGTCGGCTTGACCGTTTCACCGAGCGATGAGTTGTCGGTCGGCACTTCGCGCCAGCCGATCAGCGTCAGATGCTCTTTCTTGACCTGATCCGCGATGATGCCCTGGATCACCTCGCGCCATGGCTTTTCGCGCGGCATGAAGAGAGAGCCCACGGCGTAGTCGCCGGGCTTCGGCAGCGTGAAGCCGAGTTCCTTGGCCTTGCGCGCGAAGAACGCGTGCGGAATCTGCACGAGGATGCCCGCACCGTCGCCGGCGCGTGGATCAGCGCCGACGGCGCCGCGATGCTCGAGATTGCAAAGAATGCTGATCGCATCGCTGATGATCTGATGCGATTTCTTGCCCTTGATGTTGGCGATGAAGCCGACACCGCAGGAGTCTTTTTCCAGCGCAGGATCGTACAGACCCTCGGCTGTCGGGCGCCAAGTGTGTTCGCGTGGTTTCAAGGCCTGGTCCGCCATGGGCGCATCCACCTTGATGTCGTCACGCTCGAACTCTGACCCGCTCATTCTTATCCCCACGCTTCCTTAGAAGCTGTCTATTTAAACCCATTTTGGCCGCAGCTTCGACCTTGCGGCACCCTGAAGGCCACCGCTCGCATCTGACGAGCCTTGCTTTCGAAAGTGCAGCACGCTCGTGCCGTCTCCGGCTCACACGCGGCCTGCTTACTGGTCAGTCTTGCGAAAGATTCGCAACTACTGTGCCGGGCTCCCCCGGAAAATTGGGACAGTGATACTGTCCTAACCACGAGATTGCCAAACTTTTTCCTATCACACAAGCGCGCCAGAGTCCTTGCCGGGATACCTCAAAGTCGACATCGTCCCCATTCGCCTGCCTTGCGATTGAGACAAAGCCGCCGCTGTCTGGCCCAAGCTCCGCCCAAATCCGACGGGACATTCGTCACTGACCTTAACGGTCGGAAACGGTTCTTGGGGGCACTAAGGGAGCCTTATGTAATGGCGTTGTTCTCGGGGAAAAGGCTGGTGTGCCGGGCTTTTGCTGCCGGTATCGTGGTCTTGGCATCCTTAGCTGCACAGCCTGCAATGGCGGCGGATGACCTTCCGGCAGTGGACGATGTTCGGGTGCCTGCGCCGCCACCGATTGAGGAAGAAGCCGCGCCGCCCCCGCAGTATTACGCACCGGCGCCTCGCGTGCAGAGGCCCTATGCACCAGAGGTCTATGAACGCGAGTCCTACGCGGCGATACCTCCGATGCGAGGTGAGCGAACGGCGCTGTATCCGCGGCCCGTGCTGCCGCCTTATCAAGTCGTCACCATTATCCGCTCCTCAGGTTATGTGCCGCTCGGAAGGGTCAACCGGCGCGGCTGGGTCTATACGGTGGCGGCTGCTGGTCCACGGGGTATTGAGGGCCGGCTGGTCATTGATGCTCGTACCGGCCGGATCATGCGCTTCGTTCCAGCTCTTGCCGACGACGTCGTCGCTTATAGTCCTCCTCCCGGGCCGCCGCTTTATCAACAGGATTACCGCCGCGCACCGCGCCCGCCAGCGCCGGTTCCACGCGTAGCCAAGGGGAATGCACATGGTGCGGCTCCGAAGGCTACAAGCCAGTCGCCATCGACCGCTCCGGCTCCCGCCGCCATTTCGAGCGATCCATCTGAGACCGCAAAACCCGCGGCAACATCCGCGACAAAGCATCCGGTCGGACCGCCGGTTGCGGAGCGGCCAGCCGCAGTTGCTCCATTGGACAAGGCCGCGGAGGCAAAGCCGGCTGCGACCGTTGGTGCAACTCCACCGCCACCGGCCGCGCCAGCGACAGCTTCCACACTGAAACTTTGGCCCACGCAGGCCATGCCTCCGGTGCAGCCACTGGATTGATGCTTCCGTTCTGGGACGGGGAAGACAGGTGCGACGCGTCGTCCTCACTTCGGTGAGGGCGACGTTGTCGTCAGATGCAGATCCTCAAACGCGATCCACGAAGGCACTGCGACAATAAAAAACGCCCCGAAGGATCGGGGCGCTTTGCAGTCTACAGGAGGTAATGAGCTGATAGCTTAGGCCGCAGCCTTCTCGGTCACTTGTGACGCAGAAGCCGATGTCGTGATCGGAATCTGGCGGGGCTTGGCGGCCTCCGGAATCTCGCGGACGAGATCCACATGGAGCAGGCCATTCTCGAGCGAGGCGTTCTTCACTTGCACGAAGTCGGCGAGCTGGAATTGACGCTCGAAAGCACGCGACGCGATGCCGCGATAGAGCACCTCGGACTGGCCTTTGCTGTTCTCGTTCGCAACCTTCTCGCCCTTGATTGTCAGCGTGTTTTCCTTCGCGACAATCGAGATTTCATTTTGCGAGAAGCCGGATACGGCGACTGTAATTCGGAAATCGTTCTCGCCGGTGCGCTCAATATTGTAGGGCGGATAGCCCGGCGCGCCGTCGCCGTTTACTTGATCAAGCAGCGAAAACAGGCGGTCAAAGCCAACAGTGGAACGATAGAACGGGGTGAGATCAAAAGTACGCATGTTTTAGTCCTCCTAATGAGCGACTAGCGCGTTCTTCAGGCGTGACAGCCTCGTCCAAGAAACTCGTCCGAGAAACCAGTCTCGCATGCACAACGCGCCACTCTTTGGTTCAAAGAGCAGACAACCCGCCATTGGGCCGGGTTTTCGTTCTGCGTGCAGCCTAGAGAGGCCTGCACGAAACTGATATGGGAGGGGTCTTCGGGCGTTCAAGAGGGATTCGACCTCTCTTTTTTGTTCCCCGTTTCCTGCCGGTTTTTACGATTTATTTGTCCCGCTGGTCCCGCCAATGACGCTCGTTTCCACGCCGTCCAATCCCGTGCCCGACAACGTCGTGAGCGGCACCATCAAGACGCCTGATGGCGCTGAGCTGCGGTTCGCGCGGTGGCAGCCGCCCGCCAACCGCAAGGGCACTGTTTGCGTCTTTACTGGGCGGGCAGAATGCATCGAGAAATATTTCGAGACGGTGCGTGACCTTCGCGAGCGCGGCTTCGCTGTCGCGATGATCGACTGGCGGGGGCAGGGCCATTCATCGCGGCAATTGCGCGATCCGCGGAAGGGCTACGTGCGCCGATTTTCCGATTTTGAGATCGATGTCGAGACCTTCGTCCAGCAGATCATGCTGCCGGATTGCCCGCCACCTTACTTTGCGTTGGCGCATTCGATGGGTGGCGCAGTCCTCCTTCGCGTGGCGCGCTCCGGTAAGCGCTGGTTCGACCGCATCATCCTCTCGGCGCCGATGATCGATCTGCCCGGCCTAAGCATGAAGGCGCCGACCCGGATGCTGGTGCGTGGACTGCGCTGGCTTGGCATGGGAGGCAACTATGTACCCGGCGGCAACGGGAAGCTGGTCGGAACGAACGGCTTTATCGGCAATCCTCTGACATCCGACCCGGTTCGCTATGCGCGCAATGCTGCGATCTCTCGAGGAGGACCCGACGCTCGGTATTGCGTCCCCCACGGTGGCGTGGGCGGATTCCGCGTTCAAGGCGATGATGGATTTTCGCGCGCTGGACTATCCATCCCGCATCCGCCAGCCGATTTTGATGCTTGCGGCGAGTGACGATACGATCGTTTCCACCGCGGCGATCGAGGAATTCGCCTATCATCTGCGCGCGGGGGCGCATCTCGTCATTCCCGGCTCCAAACACGAAATCCTGCAGGAGCAGGATCGTTACCGCCAGCAGTTCTGGGCTGCCTTCGACGCCTTCGTACCGGGTACCCCGTTGTTCGGCTAGCTGCGGTTCAGCTAGCGGCGGTCGAGTGCTTTGGTCATGTAAACACGCTTCAGACCTCTTTCCTCGCCGCGGTGGGTTTCGACAAATCCAAGATATTTGTAGCGCGCCTGGTTTTCCGTCATCAGTTCGTGAGTGAACAGCCGAAGAGCATTGTAGCCTGCGGCCCGCGCCTGTTCTTCGGCGAATGCGATCAGTCGGTTGCCATATCCCTTGCCCTGCGCTTCGGGACGGACGGCGACGTTATCGAGCAACATCGTCTTGTCTTCGGGGATAAGCACGACGAGACCTTCAATCCGTGCACCATCTTCGAGAACGAACACACGGCCCTGCGCCACCAGCTCGTCGTAGTCATCGAGCATGGGGCCGGGCTTTTGTCCGATGCGCGGCAGATAGACCACATAGGCCGCATGAACGATTGCCGCTACAACGGCAGCATCTTGAGCGCGGGCGAGACGAATCATGACGGAAGCCTGCTTGCTATTATGTGATGTACAGCTTACCGCATCAGGACGCAGGTGAAAGATGCTCGGTATTCATGATCTCTGGCTGTTCGTTCTCTCCGGCTTTCTTCTGAACGTTACGCCCGGTCCCGATACGGCCTACATCGTCGGCCGCAGCATTCAGCTCGGCTGGCGTGGCGGCATCGTCGCGGCACTCGGTATTTGTTGTGGCTGCCTTGTGCATGTCTTCGCGGCCGCCATCGGTCTGTCGGCGCTCCTGGCTGCATCATCGACAGCTTTTGCAATCGTGAAGCTGATCGGAGCGATTTATCTTTGTTACGTGGGCGTTCGGATGGTGCTCAGTGATGGGATGGCGAACGTAACGCCGGACCGCGAAGGGCCAGCCAGCCTGCGGACCGTGTTCTGGCAGGGCGTGCTCACCAATGCGCTAAACCCGAAAGTCGCGCTGTTCTTTCTGGCGTTTCTGCCACAGTTCGTCGCCGCCGATTCACCTCACAAGGCGCTTGCTTTTGCAGTGTTGGGGATCATTTTCAACGTCAACGGCACGCTGTGGAATTGTGGCGTAGCGCTCGTTGCAGCGAAAGCTGTATACCGTGCGAGACAGGCAGGGAGAACGGTTGCGTGGATCAACCGCTCACTTGGCGCGCTGTTTGTCTATCTCGGTATTCGCGTGGCGATGATCGAGGTGCGCTAGTGTCCCGATTCCGAAGTTCGCACAAGCTTGCGGCTTCACTCGGAAGAACTTCAAATCCGCAGCACTCCTGTGGCTTAGGTTCAGAAGTTCGCTGGAAGATAAAGCGAACTTCTGAACCACCACACTAGTTCGCCTTGGCGGGTACGGCCGGCTCGGCAGTTGCTTGCGAGGCGCGGCCGACGCTGACGCTCAGCAGGCCCTGGCCCCAGATGCGTTTCGCGACGCGCTTGGCATCATCCAGCGTCACCGCATCGACGATTGCATTGCGTTTTTCGATGTAGTCGATGCCGAGGTTGTCGAGCTGATACTGCACGAGTGCGCTTGCGAGCTTTGACGAGGTATCGAGCGCCAGCATCTGCGATCCCTTGAGATAGGATTTCGCCCCGTCCAATTCCTGCTGCGTTGGGCCCTCGCGGCCCATTCGCGCGATCTCACTGGTGATGGTGTCGAGGGTCTCGGTTGCTTTGTCCGCGCGAGTGGCGGTGGCCCCGGCAAAAACCGACGATTTGTTCATCCAGATCAGGGATTGTGACACGGAATAAGCAAGGCCGCGCTTCTCGCGCACTTCCTTGTAAAGTCGCGACGAAAGGGTGCCGCCGCCTAGGATGTGGTTCACGATATAGGCGGCCATGAAGTCTGGATCGTTGCGCGCGATGCCAGGGCCCCCAAAATTGATGGAGGTCTGCGGTACATCCAGCACGACAAATGCATGCTGCGGGGGCTTCGCCGCGCTGGTTGCGGGGACCGGGTTGAGGTTTGCCTTGGCGGGAAGCGCTCCGAATGTCTTGTCGAGCAGCTTGCCGAGAGTTTCGGCGTCAATATCGCCGATGACAGCAACCTTCAGGGTATCTTTCGCCAAGATGCGCTGCGCATAATTTTTAAGGTCCGCAGCCTGAATGGCTGTAAGGCTCTCCACCGTGCCGTTTGGTCGCCATGCATAAGGGTGCGTCCCGTAAGCTTGTTCCCAGAAGCGATGACCCGCGATGGCAACGGGGTTCGTGGTCTCGCGGCGCGCATTCGAGATCATCTGCGAGCGAACGCGCTCCAGCGGTTCGGCATCGAACCGCGGAGAGGTGAGCGCTAAGCGTAGGAGGTCAAAGGCTTCGCCGCTGTCGTCCTTCAGCATGCGCATGGAGCCGCGGAAATAATCGCGGGTGACCGAAAAGTTCATCGTGATGGCACGACGCTCCAGTCGCTCGTGGAACGCTTTGCTGTCGAGGTCGCCGGCGCCTTCATCAAGCATGTTGGCGGTGAAGCTGCCGATACCCTGTTTGTCGGCCGTATCCTGCGTCGATCCACCGATGAAGGCGTATTCCATCGCCACCAGGGGAACGGTGGCGTCCTGCACGAACCATGCTTCGATCCCGCCCGGAGAGATCAGGCGCTGGATTTTCGTCGCGGCGCACGCCGGATCGGAGGCGGCGAAAAGTGATGTTGCGGCGACGACAAGCGCGGCTGCGATGCGGGCCAGGTCACGGCGTGTGGTGATCACGAACGTCTCTCCTCACGCTTGGCGGTTGTCGCGGTTGTATCCTTGATCAGGTAGCCGGTGACCGAACGTTTCTTTTCGAGCCAAGTCCGCGCTGCGTCACGAACCTGCTCGGCTGTGACAGCGCGCACGCGATCCGGCCAGCTTCTGATGTCGTCGACACCGAGACCAACGGTCACCGCTGCGCCATACCAGCGTGCCAGCGTGGTTTGGCTGTCTTGCGCGTAGATCGCTTCCGCGATCATTTGCGTTTTCACGCGTTCAAGATCGGCGGCGGGCACCGGATTCTTCGCAAGTTCAGCAATGACCGCGTCGATACCTTGCTCAAGTTGCGAGAACTCCACGCCGGGCTTGGGCGACGCGGAGATGCCGAATTGAGAGGGATCGATTGCCGTGCCCTGATACCAGGCACCCGCACTGACCGCGAGCGGCTTGTCCACCACCAGTGCACGATAGAGATATGAATTGCTGCCGCTGCCCATCAATTGCGCGAGCACTTCGAGCGCGGCGCTTTCTGCAGGCGCAGCCGATACGGCGGACGGGACCAGATAGTAGCGGCGCATGGTGGGCTGTTCGACGCGCGGATCGGCAAGCGTTACAGTGCGCGGAGCTGCGGGAGGCGGCTCCTGCGGCCGAACACGGTGCGCCGGAATGGATGGCTGCGGCGGCACCTTGCCGTAGGTCGCCTCGATGGTCGGGCGGATTTCGTCCACGGTGACATCTCCAGCGATCACCAACGTGGCGTTGTTAGGCGCGTAGAAGCGCTTGTAGAACGCCAGCGCGTCTTCGCGGTTGAGCTTCTCGATTTCTCCACGCCACCCGATGACGGGGCGGCCATAGGGGTGATTGAGATACAGCGCCGCCATGATCTGTTCAGTTAGCCGTGCATCGGGATTGTTCGCCACGCGCATGTTGTACTCTTCCAGCACAACATCGCGTTCCGGCAGGACGTTTTCGTCCTTCAGAACAAGGCCGGTCATACGATCCGCCTCGAACGTCATCATGGTCGCGAGCTGATCGCGCGGCACGCGCTGGAAATAGGCCGTGTAATCCGTGGATGTGAAGGCGTTCTCGTTGCCGCCGATCCGCGCAATGACCCCCGAGAATTCACCGGCGGGATGGGCTTCGGTGCCTTTGAACATCAGGTGTTCGAGGAAGTGCGCTAGTCCGGATTTGCCGGGCGTCTCGTCGGCAGATCCAACCTTGTACCAGATCATCTGTGTCACCACCGGCGTGCGGTGATCTGGAATGACGATGACGTTCAACCCGTTATTCAGCGTGAACGTCGCGGGGCGGGTGCCCGTTTGTGCAGTGACCGACTGAGCAACGGCAGGGGACAGCAAAAAGCCGAGCGCTGCGGCGGTTCGGACGAGGAATTGGCGAGAGGATCTCATAACTTGTTCCCGGGCTGCGGACACACCGCTGGGACAAGCTCAGGGCCGCAAGAGGCGGCGTTGCAAGGCCCTGAAACGATCTCACTGGTTTGGATCGCGGTCATTCAGCTCCAGCAATCAGCCGGACGGCGCCTGGAATCAATAATCCCAAATATTCTCGCACTTGCCGGAACCGGAGTCGCAAACCATCTTCGGGGGCTTTTGCTTACCGTCTCCCAGACCGTAGGCGAAGTTGGGCGATGGCGTCTGGTAGCCTATCGGCGGCTGGGTCAGTTCGTCGCGGTCAGGCTCTTTCTCGAACTTCGCAGCTTCCTTTTTCTTGCTGGAGAACGGATTCGTGAACAGCCCGCCGACGTAGCCAAGCTCGGACGGCATCAACATGCGCGGTCTGCCGGAACTGTTGCTTCCGGGGCTGGAATCGTCGACGGTCTTGCTGCTGCCTTTTGGCGCACGCGTCGCAAGTTCGCTCGGCATCAGCGGCATACGCGCTTCTTCCGGGGACACCGGCTTCTGTTTGCGCGCTTCACGGGCTGCTTTGCGCTCCGCCTCGTCGGGGTCCTTTGGCCAGTTCGGAGCGAGCTTCGGCTTGCCGGTTTCCGGCGGCGGCAGGTCAATCTTGGAAGGAACGACCAGTGGCGAACGCTCGCGGTATTCAATTCCGCTGTCTTCCATCCGCTTGGCGCCGAGGCCGCTCATGATGTTATCCATGAACTTCTGCTCGAAAGTCCGATCGTCTTCTTCGTCCTGTGCCCGGACAGGTCCTGCACCCAGGACCAAGCCCACGCCGAGCAGCACGGCGGCCAGCCGGACCGCGGCCCACATCTTGGGCCAAAGAAGGAGATGTGGCTTTGATGACGTCGCACCTGAACCGTTGCCGTCGGTCTCACGCATTGCGTTCATCCTGATCCATTGTCTCGTGGGCTGTCAGACATTGCTACTTCGCAAGCCTGCGCTATCTAGCACGCCCTATCCGTTGTTATGAGGGCGTTTTTGCGGCGTTGGGGCTCACAAATGAGTCATACAGGAGGGCCGCTACCCCGGCAACGATCGCCACATCGGCAAGGTTAAACACGTACCAGTTGTAGGTTTTTCCGCCGATCTCGATGTGGAAAAGGGCAAAATCGACCACGGCGCCATAGGCCAATCGGTCGATTCCATTGCCGATGGCCCCCCCGATAATCAGCCCCAGGCCGATTACAGCTAAACGTGTGCCGGAGCGGGCCATCCAGAGCGCCAGCACGATCACGGCCACGACCTTGATCGCAAGCAGAACAGCCTGGCCGACCGGCCCCGAATCCTGGAACCAGCCATAACTGATCCCCGTATTCCAGGCGAGCACGAGCTCGAAGAACGGGGTCACCGTCACAGCACCCCGGCGGCCAAGCTGGAATACGTTGAGTAGCCACAGCTTCGATGCCTGATCGAGCACGAGCGTAGCAATGGCGGCGATGAGCCCGGATCGGAAGAGGGGAGACATCAAACGCCTCGTATTCGCGGCAGAACATCATTCGTCATGCCCGGCCTTGCGCCGCATATCTACGGTTTTCTTGTCCCGGCGATCTCAAAGATGTGACCACTAGTGTCCTGAATCCGAAGTTCGCCTCATAATGCAGCGTGTCCCGTAGCGAACTTCGGATTCGAAAGGACACTAGCAAACCTATGATTCTAGTGTGGTTTAGGTTCAGAAGTTCGCCTGAAGGACTCGCCGAGAAAATGAAGCGAACTTCTGAACCACCACACTAGGACAGAGGTCTGACCCGAAAGGTTAGACGAGCCCTAATGCCTTAAGCTCACGCAGGGCCTGAGCATCGCGCGGTGTCACGTCCGGGTATTCCGGATCGTCTCCGACCGTCGGCAGGATTTTCCAGGAGCGTGCGCACTTGGTGCCGACCGCCCTTTCCACCACGACGGCCACGCCCGGCACGTCGTTCAATCTGAATGCACCTGCTGGCGCATCCTCGTTCGACACCATCGCGTTGGATGTGATGCTCACCTCCGCCAGATCGACATCGAACAGCGTCGCGAAGATCGCCTTGTCCGATACGTAAACCAGCGGCGAAGCTTCCAGCGATGAACCGATGCGCTTGGCGGCGCGTTCGATCTCCAGCGCGCCTGTCACCACGCGGCGGACGTCGCGAATGGTTTCCCATTTTTTTGCGAGAGCATCATTGCGCCAAGCTGCGAGCACATGCTGGAACAACTCAAGATGTACCGACCCGGCAGACTGGCCGTAGCGCGACATCCAGGCCTCTTCCGCAGTGAAGCTCAGAATTGGTGCGAGCCATGTGATGATGGCGCGGAACAGATAGTCGATAACCGTCAGGGCCGATTTGCGTGCAATTGAAGACGGCGGGTCACAATACAGCGTGTCCTTGCGGACGTCGAAGTAGAACGCCGACAACTCGGTGTTCATGAACGCGGCGAGCGTCGCGACCACGGTCTTGTAGTCGAAATCGGCATAGGCTTGCCGCACCACCTCATCGACCTCCGACAGACGATGTAGCATCAGCCGCTCGAGCTCCGGCATGTCGTCGGCCTTGATCCGATCCTCGTCACGGAAATGCGCAAGACTGCCCAGCATCCAGCGGATGGTGTTGCGGAGCTTGCGGTAGGTCTCGATCGTGTTCTTGAGAATCTCCGGTCCGATACGCTGGTCGTCGGCATAGTCGGTCGCGCACACCCACAGCCGCAGGATGTCTGCGCCGGAGTCTTTGATCACCTTCTGGGGCTCGACGGTGTTGCCAAGAGACTTCGACATCTTGCGGCCGTGCTCGTCGAGCGTGAAGCCGTGGGTGAGCACCACATCGTAGGGCGCGCGGCCACGCGTGCCGCAGCTTTCGAGCAGCGAGGAGTGAAACCAGCCGCGATGCTGGTCGCTGCCTTCGAGATACATCACTGTATCCTGCCCGCCATCGACCTTGCGCTTGATGCCGGCGAACCCGGGGAAGTGCACCGGATCTTCGAGCACGAATGCATGCGTGGAGCCGGAATCAAACCAGACGTCGAGAATGTCGTCGACCTTCTTCCATTCCTCGTGGGCATGGGAGCCGAGGAAGCGCTCGCGAGCGCCTTCCGCGTACCACGCGTCGGCGCCTTCCTGCTCGAAAGCGTCGGCGATGCATTTGTTGACGGCTTCGTCCTGCAGGATCTCTGCAGAGCCGTCGCCTTTCTCACGCACAAACACGGTGATCGGCACGCCCCATGCGCGCTGCCGCGACACCACCCAGTCGGGGCGGCCGGAGATCATGCCGGTGATGCGGTTCTGACCTTGCTCGGGCACCCAGCGGGTGACGGAAATCGCTTGCAACGCACGGGCGCGCAGCGTGTCGCCAGACTTCGCCTTGCCGGCAACCGCAATGTCCTTGTCCATCGCAATGAACCATTGCGGCGTGTTGCGGAAGATCACCGGCTTCTTAGAGCGCCACGAATGCGGGTACTGGTGTTTAAGACGGCCACGCGCAAGTAGCATGCCGCGCTCGACGAGTGCCTTGATGATGCTTTCGTTGGCGTCGCCCTTTTCGCCCTTGTCGTTGATGACGCGTTTTCCGGTGAAGCCCGGCGCCTGCTCGGTCAGTGCGCCGTTGGCGTCGACCGTGTAGGGAATCGCGACGTTGATGCCGCGTGCATTGAGCTCACGGGCATTTGCTGTCCAGATGTCGAAGTCTTCACGTCCGTGGCCCGGCGCGGTGTGCACGAACCCGGTGCCGGTATCATCGGTGACGTGATCGCCTGCCAGCAGCGGCACGGTAAATTCGTAGCCGCCATCAAGCCCCTTCAACGGATGCACGCACTCAACCGCGTCCAGGATGTCGGCAGAAACATCGCTGACCTTTTCAAAGGCCGTGACGCGCGCCTGCTTGAAGACATCCTCCGCAAGCTTGTCCGCGAGAATGAGAAGATCACCGGCTTTTGCCCAGTTGTCTGCCGGAGCATCGGTCACTTTGTACAGACCGTAGGCAATCTTCGGCGAGAAGCTGATGGCGCGGTTGCCGGGCAGAGTCCATGGCGTGGTCGTCCAGATGACGACCGAGGCATTAGCTAATCGACCGTAGGAAGCTGCGACCGGAAATTTCACCCAGACGGTGTCCGAGGTGTAGTCCTCGTACTCCACCTCCGCTTCGGCCAGCGCAGTCTTTTCGACGACACTCCACATGACGGGCTTGGAGCCGCGGTACAGCGTGCCGTTCGCGGCGAACTTCATCAGTTCGCGCGCGATCTGGGCTTCGGCGAAATAGTTCATGGTGGTGTAGGGGTGAGCCCAGTCGCCAATCACCCCGAGCCGCTTGAACTCCTCGCGCTGGACATCGATCCACTTCTCCGCGAAGGCACGGCACTCGCGGCGGAACTCGATGACTGGAACCGCGTCCTTGTTCTTGCCCTTGGAGCGGTATTCCTCCTCGATTTTCCATTCGATCGGCAGACCGTGGCAGTCCCAGCCAGGCACGTAATTCGAGTCATGGCCCAGCATCTGCTGGCTCTTGGTCACCACATCCTTGAGGATCTTGTTGAGCGCATGACCGATGTGAATGTTGCCGTTGGCGTATGGTGGGCCGTCGTGCAGCACGAATTTTGGGCGCGACTTCGCGGTTTCGCGGAGCTGCTTATAGAGGTCCATCTTGTTCCATCGCGCCAGAATTTCCGGTTCGCGCTGGGGCAAGCCCGCGCGCATCGGGAAATCCGTCTGCGGCAGATAGAGGGTTTTGGAATAATCGGCGGCGTCGGATTTGGGCTTTTCGGTCATGGCGGGGTGAATAGCGCGTTTTGGCGGGAAGTGGAAACCCGGTTCGGGTAAAATGCCCGGGTGGACGGGTGGATTTAGCTGCTGGGGCCTATCGGGCGGGCGGGATTTCCCGCCACTGTCTTATGGGCGGAGACATCGCGTGTGACGACGCTGCCGGCTCCGATCACGGCCCCGTCACCGATGGTGACGCCCGGCAGAATGATACTGCCGCCGCCGATCCAGACATCGCTGCCGATGCGCACCGGGCGCCCAAATTCGAGGCCCGCGCGCCGTGTCGTGGCGTCCCTCGGATGGTCAGCGGCATAAATCTGCACCGCCGGGCCGATCTGCGTGCGGTCGCCGATGGCCACTTCGACCACATCGAGGATGACGCAGTTGAAATTCAGAAAAACACCGTCACCAAGACGGATGTTGTAACCGTAGTCGCAGAAGAACGGCGGCCGGATCACGACGTTCGCCCCCATCGCCGCCAGCCGTTCGGCGAGGATCATCCGCATTACATCGGGCGCCGATCCCGCTGCGGAATTATAGCGCGCCAGCCATTTGGCCGTGATCGCCTGATCCGAGACAATCTCCGGCGCGTCAGGGCGATACAATTCACCCGCAAGCATCTTCTGTTTTTCGGTCTTGCTCAGCCGATTTCTCCGAGATTGGGGAAAGCATCCGGTGCGGCGGCCAGAGCGGCACGAGCTTTCATGCTGTCATCATCCATCTGGCGGATGAGCGGTTCGATACCGTCGAACTTCAGCTCGTCACGAATGTAGGAGATGAATGCAACATCGAGTTGCTTGCCGTAGAGGTCGCCCTTGAAGTCGAACAAGAATATCTCAAGCAATGGTGCGCCGTTGTCGAAGGTCGGACGGCGGCCGAAGCTTGCCACTCCATCGAAGCGGTGTGATCCGAGGCCAATGCGAACGGCATAGATACCGTGCCGAAGCCCGCAATTCTTGTCGAGGCGGATGTTGGCGGTTGGATAGCCGAGATTACGTCCGCGCTTTTCGCCATGAATGACTTCACCCGTGACGAACCATGGCGCGCCAAGCATTGCGGTCGCATCGCCGATCTGTCCTTCGGCCAACGCCATGCGAATAGCACTTGAGGAGACTGGACGATCGAGAATATCGACGTGCGGCTGGATGTGGACTTCGATCCCTAAGCGCGGGGCTTCGCTGGCGAGTAGCGAGGGCGACCCACTGCGGCCTTTGCCGAAATGGAAGTCGTAGCCGACAGAAATGCCGCTCACGCCAAGGCGGCCAATGAGATCGTGATTAATAAAATCTTGCGCTGTGGTGCCGGCGCGCGCGGCGTCGAAAGTCATGATGACGGCGCCGTCGAGACCCGTCGTTGCCAGCAACCGCAGCTTGGCGGTCTCGTCCGTCAGCCAGAACTGTGGCGTGTGCGGACTGAAGAAATGCCGCGGATGAGGCTCGAAGGTGACCGCGAAAGCGGGCTTTTTCAGCTTGCGTGCCATGTCGACCGCAGCAGCAATCACTGCGCGGTGACCAAGATGCACGCCGTCGAAATTGCCGAGCGCAACGACCCCGCCTTTGACGATCTCGCTTGGGGGCGTGGTGTCGCGAATGACTTTGAATGTCTTCGTTTGCATATTGGAAAGGATGTTTTGAAGCAGGGTTGGCGAAGACCGTGACCCGGTGGCGTAGTTGGTGTCAAGAGATGGCTCAACCTGAAGCAACTTGCAGGATTTCTGACACGCCCGATTAACGGGCTGTTTAAGCCCGGCTGCTACGGTCCAACAATCAAGACGGGTCGGCAGAAGCCGATTTGTGACGTGTTCAAGACGCAAGCCGGTTGCTGCGTTTGAGGGAGAAAAACAGCGATGGCCATGGATTTATCGATGTCGGTTCTGGTGGTCGATGACTACAACACCATGATCCGCATCATCCGCAATCTTCTTAAGCAGCTCGGCTTCGAGAATATCGATGACGCCAGCGATGGATCCGCCGCGCTTAGCAAGATGCGTACGAAGAAATACGGCCTCGTGATCTCCGACTGGAACATGGAGCCAATGACCGGTTACGACCTGCTCAAGGAAGTCCGCGGCGATCCCAATCTCGCCACCACGCCTTTCATCATGATCACGGCGGAGTCCAAGACCGAGAACGTGATCGCAGCCAAGAAGGCTGGCGTGAACAACTACATCGTGAAGCCGTTCAATGCGGCGACGCTCAAGACCAAGATCGAAGCCGTGTTCCCGGACAACGTTCCGGCGTAACCGCTCCCAGAGACGCCTCCAAGCGTTGCACCTGTCTCAAGGTGTCTGATGCCCGGCCTCGTGCCGGGCATTTCATTTGCATGTCCCGTGGCTGAGGGACAGCGTTCCCGCTCACGGATTTACCACTGCAGATCCCGCGTCAGCGCGCGAGGTGGCTTGGCGTCGCCAAACAAACGCCGTATTGCGAATTCGTCGATCTCCTCAATATCCGCGAAGTCGGCTGAATGAATCCCGCGCGTGACGAAGAGGCATTCGAGTCCCATGGTGTTGGCACCGGTCAAATCGGTGCGAACCGAGTCGCCGATGGCAAGAACGCGATTTAGAGGGGTTGCTTTCCCGCGCTTGGCCGCCGCGAGCTCGAGCGCGCGGTCATAGATTGGGCGGTGCGGCTTGCCGTAGAACAGCACGTCTCCACCAAGTTCGCGGTAAAGCTCCGCGATGGCGCCCGCGCAGTAGATTAGCCTGTCACCGCGTTCGACAATGATGTCGGGATTGGCGCAGATGAAGGTCAGGTTTCGCTCGCGCGCCTGTATCATCATGTCCCGGTAGTCTTCGGCGGTCTCGATTTCGTCGTTAAAGGGTCCCGTGCAGACGATGTAGTCGGCCTCCTCGAGAGGAGCGAAGGTGACATCCAGTTCCCGGAAGATGGGATTGTCGCGGTCAGGGCCGATCTGAAACACCGACTTGTTCAGGTGAGATGCAACGTAGTTCCGCGCCAGATCGCCTGATGACACGATGGCATCGTAGGTGTCGTCGGAGATGTTCATCTTGCGCAACTGGCGCTGCACGGAATCGGCAGGCCGTGGCGCATTGGTGATCATGATCACCGTGCCGCCTTGTTTGCGGAAGGTCTCGAGCGTTTTGCAGGGGCCGGGAAAGCCATTCAGCCCATCGTGAATCACGCCCCAGATATCGCTGAGGATGATGTCGGTTTGCGGGGTGAGTTCTTGCAGATGGTCAACGAAACGCAACGTGCTGACGGAAGGTGCAGTCATGAAATCCAATTAGGTGAGGGCAGAGGCGCGGCGCACCAGCGCCGCATTACCGGTAACCCGAACATTGTCCGCAGCGACCGGCTCGGTGGCCTTCTCCGTAGCAGCCTTCTCGCCCTTTGGCGAGGATGATTGAGCGGTTTCGGCCGCGCCGTCCGATGCGATCCCTTCTGGGCGCAATGGGCGAGGCGGTGAGAACAGGAAGCCCTGGCCGAAACGAACGTCGTAGTCCAGAAGGTCGACAACGGAGCGCTCACCTTCAATTCGTTCAGCGACGAGATCGATTCCAAAACGGCCAAGCAGATTGGACAGATCGGCTGCATGAATGTCCGTGGATGACAGCTGCTTCTGATCGAGTAGCAGCGTCGCCGGAACCTTTAGGAAGCGAACGCCGCGATCGGCAAGGTCGCGGCCATCAATCCGGAGGTCAGTGACGTTGTCGATGGAGAAGCCGTAACCAAGGCGTTTCAGCGTCGCCAGATGTTCACTTTCCAACGGCCCGAGATGGCGGAAGGTGTTCTGCTTGAATTCAAGGATAAGGTAGGGCGCAAGCGCCCGATTGGCCTCAAGGAAGTCGCGGCACTGATTGAACTCGGATGCATTGCCAAGAGTCGCGGCCGACAGGTTGCAGAAGATGCCGACATCCTTGTTGCGGACCATCAATCGCCGCAGCACCTGCACGCAGCGAAGCAGCACGAGGTTGTCGATCTGCCCCATCAGACCGGCAACTTCCGCGGTGCCCATGAAATCGCCGGCGGTGAGGACGTGTTCCTTGTCGTCGCGCAGGCGCGACATGGCTTCATAGAACCGGATCTTGCGCTGAGGCAGCGTCACCATCGGCTGGAGATAGATATCGAGACGGTTGGCCTCGATCGCATTTTTAACGGCCACCAGCATCTGGGCATTGTTGACATTGGCCGGGGTGGGCGGCCCGTCGACTGCCTTCGAAACTTCGGCGGGTTTGGACGGCTCAATCAGCTTGCTGGAGCTGGTGCGTGGAGCGTCTGAGGCTGCGGGAGGCGAAGAGAAGGTCTTGGCCGCATTCGAGGGCGTTACGTTGGCCAGGATATCTTCGTGAGTTGCGATGGAACTCGCCAGCTGATTCAGCAATGAGCTGAGCTCGCCGATCTCATCGGATATCGCCTTGATGCGTTCCTGGCCGCTGGTATCTGCCGCAATGAGACGGACTTCCATCGCGGTCATGCGACGGCCGACTTCGCCGACCTGACGCGCGAGATCTGCGGTGCCGCGTGACAGATCCGCGATCTGGCTGCCGACGTCGCTCCGGTCGCGCAGCCGCATCGAGACCGCATTGTACAGGATGAGGAATGTGAGGGCGGCGAGCGCGACGACAGCGGATTCCATTACGTTGAGGCCCGCGACGCCATAGAGCAACATGCCAAACGAAGCAGCGATCAACACCATGCAGATGGCGATGAAAATCGTCGAAATGCGAATCATGATGTGCGCCTAAGCCCCGTACATCATATGTTTAGCATTAGTTGGATTCGACGCGAAATCTTAATCGCCGCGTTCACGATCGGATTCGGTTCCAGTCGTTGAGTTTTTGGCCATCAACGTCGATCCGGCTTCCTTCATCCACATCTTTGTTTGCTGCATAAACGCAAAAATGCCCAGCCTTGCAGCCGGGCATTTCGTCTTTGAGGTGTTTCGGCTTCGATTTTACGCGACGCCGCGAATCACCTTGGCGACTTTCTCCATGATCTCGCCGACCTGGCTTTCCGAGACGATCAGCGGTGGTGTGAGCGCAATGGTGTCGCCCGCGATGCGGATCATGAGGTCGTGGTCGTGGAAAGCACTTTCCAGCGCTTCATAGCCCCGCAATCCCGGTGCATCCTTCTTCGGTGCCAGATCGATGCCGGCGGTGATTCCGACCGTGCGGATATCCACTACGTTCGGCTCCTTCCTCAGCCCCATCACTGCGTCGGCCCACTTCGGCTCCATCGCCCGCGCACGCTCGAACAGCCCCTCGTCACGATAGATGTCCAGCGTTGCGAGACCTGCCGCGCAGGCCAAGGGGTGCGCAGAATAGGTGTAACCGTGGAAGAGCTCGATCGCGTGTTCGGGGCCCTTCATGAAAGAGTCATAAATGGTGTCGCGGATCACCACGCCGCCCATCGGCACAGCGCCGTTGGTGATGCCCTTGGCGAAGGTGATCATGTCCGGAGTCACGCCGTAGCGTTCCGCGGCGAAGGCATAGCCGAGGCGGCCGTAACCGGTGATGACTTCGTCGAAGATCAGCAGAATGCCGTGCTTGTCGCAGATCTCGCGGAGCCGCTTGAGATACCCCTTCGGCGTCGGCAGTACGCCGGTCGAGCCTGCCATCGGTTCGACGATAACGGCGGCGACAGTGTTTGATCCATGAATGCCGACAATGCGTTCCAGTTCGTCAGCGAGATGGGTGCCCCATTCCGGCTCACCCTTGCTGAACGCCTGCTTCTCGCGGTCATAGGTGGTGGGCAGGTGATCGACGCCGGTGAGCAGCGAGCCGAACATCTTGCGGTTGTTGACCATGCCGCCGACGGAAATGCCGCCGAAGCCCACGCCGTGATAGCCACGCTCGCGGCCGATCAAACGCGTCCGGCCGGCGTCGCCGCGGCCATTGTGATAGGCGAGCGCGACCTTCAGCGCGGTGTCGACGGCTTCAGAGCCTGAGTTGCAGAAGAAAACGTGTTCAAGACCTTTCGGCGCGATGCCGGCGATGCGGCTTGCCAGTTCGAACGCCTGCGGATGGCCGAACTGGAACGGCGGCGCGTAATCGAGATTCGCAGCCTGCTTTGCGATCGCCTCGGAGATCGGAGCGCGGCCATGGCCGACATTGGAGCACCACATGCCCGCGGTGCCGTCCAAAACGCTGCGACCATCGGTGGTGAAATAATGCATATCCTTTGCACCGGCGAGCATGCGCGGCTTGCGCTTGAAGGAGCGGTTCGAGCTGAACGGCATCCAATAGGCGTCAAGATCGTTTGGGGTCGCGACAGTCGGGCGGGGGTGCTGAATATTCACGATGTCTTCCTTCCGAAGAACTTTTGGTGGCCACGGTCATGGACCCTAGCAGCTTCTTCTGCGGATCGAAACGCGTTGATGCATCAACCCGGGCGACGGCAAAATGCAAAAACGGCATGAAAATCTTGTGCAACCATGGGTTGAAATTCGGCGTTCCCAAGAACGTCAGGCGGCTCATCACCGATGCCATGGGGAGGGCGACAGAGATAATGGGGATGCTTGCCGCTCCGGCACACGGCTGATAACCCGATGTCAATTGTCAAGGGCGGCGCCCGGCGCCGCAATCATCGAGCACCATGTCCGAAAACAAAGTCAAAAAGCCGCAAAAACTTCAGGCCCGCCTGCCGCGCGGGCTGGTGGACCGCACACCGGCCGAGATCGCTGCCACGCGGCAGATGGTTGAGAAGATTCGCGAGGTCTATGAGCGCTACGGCTTCGAGCCGGTGGAAACGCCGGCCATGGAATACACCGACGCGCTCGGCAAGTTCCTGCCGGATCAGGATCGCCCCAACGAGGGTGTGTTCTCGTTTCAGGACGACGACGAGCAGTGGATCTCATTGCGTTATGATTTAACGGCGCCATTGGCGCGCTATGTCGCGGAGAACTTCGATACGCTGCCGAAGCCTTATCGCAGCTATCGCCATGGCTACGTCTACCGCAACGAGAAGCCTGGGCCGGGTCGCTTCCGCCAGTTCATGCAGTTCGATGCCGACACGGTGGGCAGCGCGTCGCCCGCCGCGGACGCCGAGATGTGCATGATGGCTGCCGACACCATGGAAGCGCTAGGGATTCCGCGAGGCTCTTACGTGGTGAAAGTCAACAACCGCAAGGTGCTGGACGGCGTGATGGAGAGCATCGGTCTTGGCGGGACTGAGAATGCCGGCAAGCGCCTCACGGTTCTTCGTGCCATCGATAAACTGGATCGCCTGGGTGTCGAAGGAGTAAAGCTGCTGCTTGGCGAAGGGCGCAAGGACGAGAGCGGCGATTTTACGAAGGGCGCGGGCCTCAGCGCCGAGCAGAGCGCGATTGTGCTTGAAAGCCTCAATGCGGACAGCGCGCAGGCCGAGTTCGCAGAGTCTGAGTCGGATCGCTCCCCCACCTCGCTCCTGTTCCAGAGTGAAGCCTATCGTCAGGGGCGTGCTGAGCTCGATGAGATCGCGAAGTTCATCACGGCGGCCGGGTATCATGCCGACCGCATCAAGATCGATCCGTCCGTCGTCCGCGGCCTCGAATACTACACCGGCCCAGTCTACGAGGTTGAGCTGCTGCTCGATACGAAAGACGAGAAGGGGCGTCCCGTGCGTTTCGGCTCGGTTGGCGGCGGTGGCCGCTATGACGGGCTCGTTTCGCGCTTTCGCGGCGAGCCAGTGCCGGCAACGGGATTTTCCATCGGGGTGTCACGCCTGCAGGCTGCGCTGACGCTGCTGGGAAAGATCGACACGACGCCCGAACATGGACCGGTCGTCGTGGTGGTTATGGATCGTAACGAGATCGCGCAGTATCAGACGTTCGTTGCGACGCTTCGCAACGCGGGCATCCGCGCCGAACTTTATCTCGGCAACCCGAAGAATAATCTGGGCGTGCAGTTCAAATACGCCGACAGGCGCAACTCCCCTTGTGTTGTCATTCAGGGCGGTGACGAGAAGGCGAAGGGCGAAGTGCAGGTCAAGGATTTGATCCTGGGCGCCGAGATTGCCGGTCTTTCCAGCGACCGCGATGACTATCGCCAGAAGCAGGCCGAGGCGCAATTTGCCGCCAAGGAAAGTGAGCTGGTGGACGCCGTGCGCGAGGTTCTCGCCCGGCACAATGTCACCTGGGCAAAGAAATAGCCTGCACGAAAACAGCTATGCACTGCCGTTCTATGAGCTCCTCACGTCGGGGTGAACCGAGCGCAACATGGTTGACAAGTTTCGCGATGGCCTGAAGCTTTACATCTAAGCGCTCACATGAGTGACCGCATTCAACTGGAGGACATGATGCCCGAGGTAACGATCAATTTGGCAGCCGGTCGCACTGACGAGCAGAAGAAGGGAATGATGCTCGACATCACCCAGGCGCTGGTGAAAAACCTCGGCGTTGATGCTGAAGCTGTGGTGATCCAGATCAACGAAGCACCGCTCCACAACAAGATGAAGGGCGGCAAGACCTTTATCGAGCGGCAAAAAAAGTGAGCGCGGAAAAAGCAGGCCCGGGCGTGCTTGATGCCATCTCGGCCGGTATGACCGGCGAAAAGATCGTCACCGTTACACACGATATGACGGTGGCGCATTTTCTGTCGACCATGCCGGTAGTCTACGCCACGCCGATCATGATCCTGCATATGGAGATGGCGTCGACAGCGATTATCGCGAAGCATCTGCCAGACGGTTATGTCAGCGTCGGAGTGGAAGTGAATGTCCGGCATCTCGCGGCAACGCCGGTGGGACGTGAGGTGCGGGTCGCTGCGCGCGTCGTCCAGGTCGATCCGAAAAGCGTGCCGTTCGAGGTGGAAGCCTGGGACGGAGACCGCAAGATCGGCGAGGGTACTCACCGTCGCGGAGCGGTGAACGTCGCCGCGTTCGAAAAGAGGTTGGGGGGCGGTTAGAAGGCCCCCAACTTCACGGATATCTGATCGCTTTAATCGGAGGTTGATTGTAGATACGTCTCCCGACGAGGCCAGGGTATGGGCCTTTTACGGAGACTTCCCATGCGAAGGTTATTGATCGCTCTCGCCATCGTGCTGGTGTCGGCGCAGGCCCATGCCCAAATGGACGGCGGCAAGCATCGTCGCGGCGGCTCAGAAAGCTCGGCCAGCGATGCCGACAAGCGCAAGCGCATGGCCAAGGAAGAGGCTGCGGCTAAGGCCGCGATGAAAACAGTGCCGGACTCGAACGAGAAGTACGATCCCTGGAAAATCGGGAAGTGATTTTGCGGGAGATCAGGTTTACAGTCGCAGTTCGACTATGAGGACGCTGTTAGTTCTGCGGCAGAAAGCTCATCAACGCCTGCATGTCCTTGATATTGATTTTGACGCCGAAGGGCATGAACGCAGGCAGAAGATCGAATATGCGGCGCTGGTCCCGGCGATGCGAATTTGGTTTCGTGCCATCGCCGGGTTCTTCAGAAATTGTACCGCGGCTCAATAACCGCGACTCAATAAGCGACGCGCAGAGGGCGGCTCAGGTGGCCCGGGCGCACCCAGACGCATGAAAAGGAAATGTAGCCACCGTAACGTGCGTCCGAACTGATAAGCTTCACGCCCTTGCCGTAGTGCGCGCAGTGATCGACGGCGAGCGCCCTGATGTCTACGCCCTGCTGGTACAGCGAATAGGAGATGATGCCGCCTGTGTCATTGCCCTTGAAGGGAGGGACCGTATCGACCCAGCTGAACAAGTCTGTGCCTGCCCGCGCCGTACCGGACACAGCGAGTACGCATGCCGCAGCCAAAATCGCCAATCCTGTGGTCCGCATCGTCTTCTCCAATCGCAATCTGCCGGAGCATCTTCCTGCAAACGGCGGGCTCGCCGTCATGCCCCAAATATCGGTTGCGCATTTATGACAGCCAAACCGGCATCCAATTGTGCGCAATACGCCCAGGGACCATAAGGCGACCGAGCCGACATGGAAAGAACGCGAGCGCTGTTCAACAGGGGATGGCTGCCGAGTGTTGCCGCGCTGCACTTGACCCCATGGCGGCTTCGCGGCACTTTCCGCCGCAACAACATTCGGTGGATCGCGCCATGCGCCAGTTTTTCTCGACAGTCCGGAAATCCAGCTTCGCGGCCATTCTTGGCGCGGTTGTCGGCTTCATGGCGCTTAGCCAGACGGCACAAGCAGCGAATATCTTTGAGAAGGGCTTCTGGCTGTCCGGCCCGCGTTACGATGGAATAGTGGGCGATTGTTACCAGGCCCTCCAGACAGTCTCCCGGCAGTTTGCGGAAAAAGAGAGCAAGTTCTGGAATTCCAACCTTGAAATCACCGGTTACGCGAATGTGCGCGAGACGGCTTTTCACCCATGGGCGAATGACACCATTCCTCGCCGTTTTTGCTCCGCCAGCGCTATGCTGAATGATGGCCACGTGCGGCAGGTACACTATTCCGTGATTGAGGATGGAGGCTTCGCCGGCTTCGATTCGGGCGTCGAGTGGTGCGTGGTCGGTCTCGACCGCAACTGGGCCTACAATCCGCGCTGCAGGGCCGCTAGGCCGTAAGCTACCCCATTACTGTTCGATGACCGGTCGCCGCTCCACTTTTATGGTGCGGCGATTTTTGTTCTTGAAATGTTCTTGAATATTGTTCCGGGGCTAATTAGGCTCTCCTCGTGTGGCGGCTCGCAATTGCCGATTTTTCTTGCGGCTAGTCTCTTATCGGCAATTTGAGCCAAAGCCACACTAGCATGTTGATTTTGCTAGTGTTCCTCGTCTCCGAATAACCGTGCGAGCGCGCCGCAAATGGGCGGTTATTCGGAGACGGGACACTAGGCGTTACAGGTAGGGGGCGTTCAAATGACCGGATTGATGACCGCTGACGCGGCGGGTGGGCACAAGCGCGGGCTTCCCACACGGCGATTTCTAAGGGCGACTTGGCCGGCGGCGCTTCGACCGGTGATCACCGCGGCTTTGTTGGGGCTCATCCTCGCCGGTTTGACAGGCAATGACGTCGCCCAGGCGCAGGATCATCGCCAGAACGCGCCAGGCGAGTTCGATTTCTACGTATTGTCGCTGTCATGGTCGCCATCGTTCTGCGAAGCCGCAGGAGAGCAGGGCAACTCCAGTCGCGGTGTTCGGGCTCAGTGCAAGGGGCGACCTTATTCGTTCGTGGTCCACGGGTTGTGGCCGCAATACGAGCGCGGTTTTCCGAATTACTGCCAGAGGCCGGCGCCGCGACTCGCGCGCAATGTGATGTCGTCGATGCTCGATCTCATGCCGGCGCCAGGGCTAATCTATAACGAATGGGACAAGCACGGCACATGTTCCGGGCTTGGCGCGCGCGCGTATTTCGAGACGATCCGCAAGGCTCGCGCGGCGGTCAAGATTCCAACCGAATTCCTGGATCTTTCGGATCCGCTCACGGTCGCCCCGGCCGCGATCGAGGAAGCCTTCATCAAGGTCAATCCCGGCCTCAGCAGTTCAGCGATCTCGGTGACCTGCGACAGCCGTCGCCTTAGCGAAGTGCGAATCTGCATGAGCAAGGATCTGCAATTCCGCGCCTGTGAGGAAATCGATCGTCGCGCTTGCCGTCGCGACAATGTGCTGATGCCGCCGGTACGCGGCGGATAATCCTACGATTATAGAGGTGCCGCTCGAATTTGTTTCGGAGCGGCACCCGTGCCTTAAATCCCGGGCACGTCCGCGAGGCTGGAAGAGGAGCACTCTCGCTGCCCCTTAGCGAGTAAGGGAGCCATTATCCCTGCGTTACTTTCCCGCGCCGATGTCGTAACTGTCGCGGCATGAACTATCGCCACGCCTTTCACGCCGGAAACTTTGCTGATGTGATCAAGCACATCACGCTGGCGCGCATCCTGAGCTATCTGCACGAGAAGCCTGCCGCGTTTCGCGTGATCGATACGCATGCCGGGGCGGGGCTTTACGATCTCACAAGCGATGAGGCCGAGCGCGGCGGCGAATGGCGAACGGGCATCGCGCGACTGATGCAGGCTCGGCTGTCAGATTCGGTGATGACGCTCGTCGCGCCCTATCTTGATATCGTGCGCGCCTTCAATCCCCAGCGTGACCTCACAGCTTACCCTGGCTCACCATTGATCGCCCGGGCCCTATTGCGCCCGCAAGATCGCCTTGTCGCTTGCGAACTCGAACCGAAGGCTCGAAAGCAACTGATCCGTGCATTGCATCGCGATCCTCAGGGGCGCGTCGTAGACCTCGATGGCTGGATGGCGTTGCCTGCGTTCGTGCCGCCGAATGAGCGTCGAGGGCTGGTGCTGGTTGATCCGCCTTTTGAGAGCCGCGATGAATTTACGCGGCTTGCCGACGGGTTTGCCGCAGCGCACGGAAAGTGGCCGACCGGTATTTATATGCTGTGGTATCCGATCAAGGAGCGCCGCGCAGCCGAGACACTGGCCGATCGCGTTGCGCGGGTTGCGAATGCGGGCGGGGGGAGCGAAGCCAAATGCCTGCGCGTGGAGTTCAGCGTGGCGCCGCAAACGGCAGACTCCGGGCTGGTCTCGACGGGTCTCTTGATCGTCAATCCGCCATGGACGCTGGCCGCTGAATTGAAGGCGATCCTGCACGAACTGGAAAAGCCGCTGGGGCAGGGGGGCGCGGGGCGCTTCCGGGTGGACGCGCTCCGGGGCTGATCGGCATCACCCATTTTGGGTATGGCCGGAATTGCGCTCAAAGCGAGGCCAAAAGCGCCGTAGTCAATCTGACACGAACCGTATTATGCTGGTCATGTGATGGCTGGCTTTACGTCCCGCGCCCGCAAATGGGGGCGGCGGAATGACGAGGCCTCGAGCGTAATCCGGTTTTCCCGGACTGCTCCCAGGCCGATGCGTTCCGGCAGGTGAATGTCCGGTCGGGCCGCTGCGTGTTAGCGCAACGGTGGAGCAATGCGGTAGGAGTTTCCCGATGGCCATGACGGGGACCGTCAAGTTTTTCAATGCGGAACGTGGTTATGGATTCATCAAACCGGATGATGGCGGTCGTGATGTCTTTGTGCACATCACGGCAGTCGAGCGCGCCGGGCTGAAGAATCTGGCGGAAGGACAGCGCATCACTTTCGAGGTCGAGCCCGATAAAAAGGGCAAGGGACCGAAAGCGGTTGATCTGGTGGTTTCGTCCTGATCCTGCACTAACGCGGGCACGATAGCCGTTGCTTGTCGCGTCGTCGCGTCGATGCTGGCGCGCGGCATTCATTCAATGGCATCCGTTGATCGCGATTGTTTGGAGCACGAATGCGGCTGCTCTAACGAAAATCCCGGGCAGAACCCGGGATTTGAAGGTCCTATGACGACGCGTGATCAGAACCGATAGTTCACGCCCACACGCACCGTGTTGAATTCGTAGCCATTAGGCAGACCGGTGATCGAAAAATTTCTGTCGGACAGGTCTACATAAAGATACTCGATCTTGGCGGACCAGCGCTGAGTGAGAGCAACCTCTGCACCGACGCCCACGGTCCAGCCGAGTCCCGTGTGGCTCTCTGAAAGGAAATAGTTCTCACCCTTCAAACCGCCGAATGCGAGGCCGCCGGTGCCGTAGAGCAGGATGTTGTTGAAGGCATAGCCGATACGGCCGCGAGCCGTGCCGAACCATGGGTTGGAAAACTTCCAGGGAGCGAAGGTGTCCTCGGCGCCATTGATCTGAAGGTCGCCCTCGACACCGAAGACCAATGCTCCGGACTGCCAATTATAGCCGGCCTGAATGCCGCCCAGTACGCCTGCCGGCTTGGCGGGATTGTGGGTCATGTCACCCCAGCTGTATCCGAGATTGCCGCCGATATAGGGGCCGATCCAGCTGTTCGTGAGAGGTTGGCTGACGGTGTAAGGCTGCTGGGCATAAGGCCGGTTGCCGTAATAGTCCGCTGCTTGTGCAGATGTGGTCATGCAAATCGCGGCGACGATCGCTCCGCCAAATGCCGTCTTACTCATTCTTACTTCCCTCACGCACGTGCCCGGAATCGCCGGGTTTAGTTCATCTGCAGGCGCAGCCGGGCTGCCGCGGTGGGTCCGTCATGGTTACGGAATTCCACCTTTTCTGTGAAAAATTTATCGAGAGTTTTACGTTAAGCGCTCGTTAACGCGGGTTGCCGCCCCATTAACGTCCCTAAGAAAGTGTTAAAAGCGCTAGCGTGGTGGTTCAGAAGTTCGCCCGATTTTTCCCGCGAGTCCTTCCAGCGAACTTCTGAACCTAAACCACACTAGAATCATATATTTACTAGTGTCCTCTCGAATCCGAAGTCCGCTAAGGAGCGCGCCGCACGATGAGGCGGACTTTGGATTCGGGACACTAGCGCCACAGCCGGTTCGCGCCGCGTCTTTGCAATCCGTCTTTGACCGGCATTGGGCGCGACATGGGCTTTTCCGTGCAAGCCCTGCGCTGGATCAATCCGCTCGCAGTACATAAATTCCAATCATGACTCACGACAATACTGATCCCTCGCAGCCGAAGGATCCGGCGTTCCAGACACAACCGCGGGACCTTTCGTCAGGGAACTTGGGCGGTCAGGACGTGGACCCCGCCACGATGTCTGCCGATGCGACCTCCACTGACGAGGACGACGAGGGCCGTCTTCCGGAGCAGATCGACGAGCCTGACGAGCCAGCGTCGGAGGGCACGCTTGCTGCCGGCCGTGCGGCAATCGAACGCGCGGTGAAACTCGCGCCGACAGCGCCCGGCGTCTATCGCATGCTGAACGCTGCAAATGATGTGCTCTATGTGGGCAAGGCGAAGAGCGTCAAAAAGCGACTGTCGTCTTATGCGCGGCCCACCGGTCATCCGGCGCGGATCGCACGAATGATTGCCGCGACCGTCGCGGTGGAAATCGTTTCGACCGCGACGGAAACCGAAGCCCTGCTGCTTGAAGCCAATCTGATCAAGCAACTGCGTCCGCGCTTCAACGTGCTGCTGCGGGACGACAAATCGTTCCCCTATATTCTGATCACGGGCGATCACTGGGCGCCTCAGATTCTCAAGCATCGCGGTGCCCAGACGCGGCCGGGCCGCTACTTCGGACCGTTCGCATCGGTGGGAGCGGTGAACCGCACGATCACAGCGTTGCAGCGCGCGTTCCTCGTGCGCTCATGCACGGATTCATTCTTCGAGAGCCGGACGCGGCCATGCCTCCTGTATCAAATCAAGCGCTGCTCCGGCCCATGCACAGGCGAGATCGATTTTCCCGGCTACACGGAGCTGGTGCGCGAAGCGAGCGACTTTTTGTCCGGACGCAGCCGCGCCGTGAAGGAACTGCTTGCGGCCGAGATGGAAAAGGCGTCGAACGACCTCGAATTCGAGCGCGCGGCACTCTATCGTGATCGCCTTGCAGCGCTATCGGCCATTCAGTCCCAGCAGGGCATCAATCCGCGCACTGTGGAGGAGGCGGATGTGTTCGCCCTCCATCAGGAAGGTGGATACACGTGTGTCGAAGTTTTCTTCTTCCGGACAGGGCAGAACTGGGGCAACCGCGCTTATTTCCCGCGCGCCGACAAATCGCTCGCGCCGGAAGAAGTGCTCGGGTCGTTCCTGTCGCAGTTCTACGATGACAAACCGCCGCCGAAGCAGATCCTGCTTTCGCATCGTGTCGATGATCAGGAACTGCTCGCCGAAGCATTGAGTGTGAAGGCAGGTTTCAAGGTCGAGGTCGCGACACCGCAACGTGGCGAGAAGAAAGAACTTGTCGCGCATGCATTGACCAATGCGCGCGAGGCGCTGGGACGCAAGCTGGCCGACACCGCGACGCAAGCGCGACTGTTGCAGGGTCTCGCCGCGACGCTCGCTCTGCCGCGCGTGCCTCGTCGTATCGAGGTCTACGACAATAGCCACATTCAAGGCACCAACGCTGTTGGCGCGATGATTGTTGCCGGACCCGATGGTCTGCTGAAAAATCAGTACCGGAAATTCAACATCAAGTCGCAAGGGCTGACGCCGGGGGACGATTACGCAATGATGCGCGAGGTGCTGGAGCGCCGCTTCAAGCGGCTGCTGAATGAAGCGCCTCAGGACAGCGAACCTCATTCGCCGCAAGAGTCCGAAGACACGGTGCCGCGATGGCCCGATCTTGTCATCATCGATGGCGGACAGGGCCAGTTGAATGCGGCACGTGCAATTTTCACGGAATTGAACCTGACCCAGGTCTCACTGATCGCCGTAGCCAAGGGGCCCGACCGCGATGCGGGGCGTGAGACCCTGTTCATGCCAGACCGGCCATCGATCAAGCTCGAACCGCGCGATCCAGTGCTGTATTTCATCCAGCGGCTGCGCGACGAGGCGCACCGCTTCGTGATCGGATCACATCGCAAGCTGCGCAAGAAAGACATTCGCGAGGCCGGATTGCAGGAGATCCCCGGCATCGGGCCGTCCCGCAAGCGTGCCTTGCTTCATCATTTCGGGACCCTCAAGGAGATCGAGCGGGCTTCCCTGGCCGATCTCGGCAAGGTTCCCGGTGTCAGCGCCGAGAGTGCACGCAAGATTTTCGATTTTTTCCACCCCAACAACGGCTGACGGATCATTTTTCGGCAGGAAATTACGTGTAGATGAATTCTGTCTTCCGACCTGTCCAAAATACCGCCGCTGACTGTTGACGCGGGAGCTTTCGCAGTATTGGTAACACCCATGACCAGTGTCGTCGCCAGAAAGCCAGCGAAACGATCGCTGTCGTTGCCCAACATCCTCACCTACTCCCGGATCGTGGCGGTCCCGGTGGTAATCGGTTGTATGTATGCCCAGTCCCTCTTGGGGGCGCCGCTGTGGCTGCGCTGGGTCGCGCTGTTTATCTTCATTGCTGCCGGCGTCACCGACTTCCTTGATGGCTACTATGCGCGGATGTGGGACCAGCAATCGGCATTTGGCCGGATGCTCGATCCAATCGCTGACAAGCTCCTGGTGGCGTCGTGTCTGCTGATGCTGGCGGCGGACGAGACCATCCGCGGATGGTCGCTGTGGGCCGCGATCGTGATTCTCTGCCGCGAGATTCTGGTCTCGGGTCTGCGTGAATACTTGGCGGCCCTCCGTGTCAGCGTGCCGGTCTCTCAGTTGGCGAAGTGGAAGACCACTGTCCAACTCGTGGCTATTGGTTTCCTGATCGCAGGTGAAGCCGGAGAGCAGATCTTGCCGCAAACGATCCTGATCGGGATTACCTTGTTGTGGATTTCAGCGATCTTCACCATCTATACGGGGTGGGATTACATGCGTGCGGGAATCCATCATCTCACTGAGGAGGACCGATGAAGGTTCTCTATTTCGCTTGGGTGCGCGAGCGCGTCGGCAAGGCTGAGGAAACCATCGATCCTCCGGCCAATGTGCGTACGGTTGCCGACCTCGTGGAATGGTTGGTGGCCCGGGGCGAGGAATATGCCAATGCCTTTGCCTCGCCGCGTATGATTCGCGCCGCGATCGATCACAGCCATGTAAAGCCCGACGCTGTGATCATAGGCGCACGTGAGATTGCGTTCTTTCCGCCGATGACGGGCGGATGAATTTTCCATGACTTGTCCGGTGACCATTCGCCTTCAGACCGCTGATTTCGACATCGCTGCGGAAATGGCGGCGATGACCAAGGGCCGTACCGATATCGGCGCGGTGGTCAGCTTCTCGGGAATTTGCCGGGGCGGCGAGGGCAGCGACGCTATTGCCGCGATGACTCTTGAGCATTATCCCGGCATGGCCGAGGCCGAGATCGCACGTCACGTGGATGACGCGAAGACGCGTTGGCCGCTGACGGGGATCACAGTGATCCATCGTTACGGCCGCGTTGTGCCAGGCGACAATATCGTGTTGGTGCTGACCGCCTCCGCCCATCGGCAGGCCGCGTTTCAGGCGGCGGAATTTTTAATGGACTACTTGAAGACCAATGCCCCCTTCTGGAAATCGGAAGAACGCGCAGGCGGCAACGCATGGGTCGAGGCGCAGGCCCATGACGATGAAGCAGCGGCGCGCTGGAAGCCGTAAGGCATAAAGATACTGAAGAGTTTGATGGCAAAAAAATCGAAGTCCATTGCCGCGAAGGCGTTTGCTAAGCGTCCTGTTGGTGCGAAAAAAGCATCCAAAAAGCCTCTTAAGGTTGCGAAGCCTGTCAGGGCGGCGCCGGGTGAGCTGCGAACACTGCTGGATCTGGTCCGTTATGCCGTGAGCCGTTTCTCCGAGGCCCAGGTCGTGTTTGCGCACGGCACCACCGATCCCGTCGCTGAGGCAGCATTCCTGGTGTGCGAGACGCTGCATCTTCGTCCCGACCAATTCGAGATGTTTGCCACTGCGTGCGTCACCTCGCATGAAGCTGGACGCATTCTGGACCTGATCGCGCAACGCATCGAGACGCGAAAGCCATCGGCCTACCTCGTCAACAAGATCTATATGCGCGGCTTGCCGTTTTATGTTGATGAACGGGTAATCGTGCCGCGCTCGTTCATCGGCGAGCTGCTGGACTCGCATTTTAGCGGCCAGACAGAGGACGAAGGCGCTTCGTTAATCGATGATCCGGGTTCGGTTGAACGCGTCCTCGATTTGTGCACCGGGTCCGCATGCTTGGCTATTCTCGCGAGCCAAACCTTCCACAATGCCAGCGTCGATGCGGTGGATCTTTCCAAGGATGCGTTGGCGGTTGCTGCACGCAATGTGTCGGATTACGGACTTGAGGATCGGGTCTCGCTCTACCAGGGCGATCTGTTCGACGCGGTCAGCGATGCGCGCTACGACCTGATCATCACCAATCCGCCTTATGTCGACGCGGGCGGCATGGCGGGGCTGCCGCTCGAGTGCCGTCACGAGCCGGCGATGGCGTTCGATGGCGGAATCGACGGCCTCGATATCGTGCGCAGGATCTTGAACGAGGCGGGCCGGCATCTCACACCGCACGGCGGTTTGTTATGTGAAATCGGTCGTGGCCGTGAACTGCTTGATGACGCATTTCCGCAATTGCCGTTGCTCTGGCTCGATACGGATGATTCCGAAGGCGAAGTGTTCTGGGTGCCGGCGGAAGCGCTCAAGTAGCGCTGATCAGCATCCAGTCGTTTAGGTCGGTGCCCACGCACCGCTTCGCAGTTCCGTTACGACGACTGTAGCAAATCGGCCTGTGCCGGTGTAACCGGTCAGCATGCTGTTTAATCCCCACCAAAATGCGCTATCGCGTGCTGCATGGCTCGGCGAACTCCGGGCGATGCTGTCGCTAGGCTGGCCGCTGGTTCTCACCAATCTCGCGCAGATCGCGCTGACGACGACCGACATCATCATGATCGGCCGGTTGGGATCATCCGCGCTGGCAGCGGCGGCGCTCGGCGTGAATCTCTATTTTGCGCTCCACATTTTCGCCATCGGCCTCGTTACGGCAACGTCGCCAATGATGGCGGAGGCGTTCGGCCGCAAGCAGCATGTCCTGCGTGAGGTGCGGCGCACGTTTCGGCAGGGATTATGGACGGCTGTGATCATATCGCTGCCAAGCTGGATTGTGCTCTGGCACAGTGAGACGATCCTGCTCTGGTTCGGTCAGGAGCCGCAGCTCGCAGCCGATGCACAAACGTTCGTGCGCCATTTGCAATGGGGATTCCTGCCCTTTCTCGGTTTCGTCGTGTTGCGTGCCTTTGTCTCGGCACTGGAGCGTCCGCTTTGGGCATTGATCGTGACCGCCACGGCAATCCTGTTCAACATCGCAGCCAACTGGGGGCTTGTGTTCGGCCATTTCGGTTTGCCGGCGCTCGGGCTGAAGGGATCAGGCCTCGCCACTTCGTTTTCGAACGCGTTTCTGTTTTGCGGGCTTGCGCTGGTGGTGATCCTGAACAGGTGGCTGCGCCGCTATCATCTGTTCGGGCGCTGGTGGCGGCCGGACTGGCCACGTCTTGTCGCACTGTGGCGGCTTGGCCTGCCGATCGGAGCCACGATTGCATTCGAGGTGACCGTCTTCAACGCCGCTGTTTTTCTGATGGGCCAATTCGGCGCGACGGCCATCGCCGCGCATTCCATCGCGATTCAGATTGCGTCGGCGTCGTTCATGGTGCCCATGGGTCTTGGCCAGGCGGCTACCGTGCGCGTCGGCCGAGCGCACGGTGCGCGGGATCGAGATGCGGTCACCCGCGCGGGCTGGACCGCATTCGCGCTCGCCATGATGTTCATGGCGACGATGAGCGTGGTGATGATGACCATGCCGCGGGTGTTGATCAGCGCCTTCATTGATGTTGCGGATCCGACCAACATGACGGTGGTGAATACCGCAGTAACGTTCCTGTTTTGCGCCGCCATGTTTCAGATCGTGGATGGCGCGCAGGCGGTCGGAGCCGGCATGCTGCGCGGCCTTCAGGATACGCATGTACCGATGATCTATGCTGCTATCGGGTATTGGGGCGTCGGAATGCCGATGAGCCTATTCTTCGCATTCAGAATGGGCTTTGAGGGGCTCGGCGTCTGGATCGGTCTTGCCACCGGTCTCGCGGTGGTGGCCTGCGTGATGATGGCGCGCTGGATCAGGCGCGATCAACTCGGGCTAGTGT